>CAZQWP010000043.1:0-9118 GCA_964597005.1 uncultured Methanosarcinales archaeon
CGCCTCTCATCCCCCATCTTACGAAAGGGGACTTCTCGGCTTACAAGTTAAAAGCTATACTTGGATTTAGGAATCCGCCTCGTCGTCTTTGTAGCTGTCTGAGCCTACCATGGCAGCTGCGATGGAGTCTATGCCATCCAGCCATTCCGCCACAAAACCGTAGGGAACATCTTCAAGAGCATCTTCGGGGAAGGTTTTTCCGTTAAGTACTGAAGCACCAATCTCAGCCACATATCCTATTGCAAGCTGGATGTCCTCTGAGGCTTCGGCATCAAGTGCTGCTATTATAAGGTCTTCCATTTTTGCATCCTTGTCATACGCATCCTGTACATAACATTCACAGGCAACGATTCCACCCATGAGCGATGTCTGGAGTGAATCGATCATAAGATCAATATCATCAGAAACCGGTTCAATTTCTTCTAAAACAATATCCTTTATCTGGGATATTATGTTGAATGCATCCTCGCCTGCAAGTGCATGTCTATCATATTTTGAAATGACCTTCAAGCATGCAAGAATTACGTCATCCTCCATGTTTACAAACAAAGCTCCTTCTTTTCCAGATTCGTCCTCAGATTCACTGAGTTTAAAGCCGCTTTCTTTTACCTGCTTGAGCCAGTTGTTCCAGCGATCTTTTGTATAGAATTCTTGATGGATTTGCTCTTCTTCCATATCAGGCATTTGGACACCTCATTTTTGTTTTTTGATCATATATAATTTATAAAATTATGTACCACAAGTAAATCCAACCTGATGGAGGATTTTCTTGTATTGATCAATTGATAATCGTTTTTTACTGTTAAATATGTTTGTAGAAACTACAACTTCAGTTCTACTTTCTTCAGGGAATATCCCATAGCACACTCATCATCGATGTTTCCCAGGATATTGGTGATAGTACATTTATCACCATTCATGAGACCCATAGGGTGGCATAGTTCATACATGCTGCAATCGAACTCGTTACATTTTACAGGTTCGTACCTGATCCCAGCACCCTCGACCGCTTTTCTTGACCCTATCGTTGTTATTACCGGTGATTTGACAACTTCTACGACAAGCACACCTTTATCGTGAATAAAACATTCATGAAGAACACCGCGGCGAACATTTACAATCCCGTACCTTCGTCCAGTTTCAAGGTTCATACAGGTGTTTTTCATTTTACACTTCTGGCACTCCTTTGTCTCACCTTTAAATATAAATTCCACGCCTTCCTTTGCAAGCCGTGAACCAATAAGCGTTATTATAGTATCATTATTATCCATTTTGTTCATCACCCTAGAAAATTATACAATCACTTTAGTGATTTTGGCGACTTTCTCTGCAGCATCGGGGGTTAGCCCGGTCCCGAGTATTGTATATCTCTCTGGCCGAATCGTATGTGCAAGAACAAGCGCCTCTAATATATACTTATCTTCAATGTCGAGTTCATCGGCACTCGTAGGTGCTCCAATCGTCTTCAATCCTTCCCTAATCTTTTTCCAGTCGCCACCGTGCAAATACATCATCATTATCGCGCCAACGCCACATTGCTCACCATGAAGGGCTGGCTGCGGTGCGATCATATTCAATGCATGGCTGAACATATGTTCCGAACCTGATGCAGGTCTTGATGAACCTGCAATGCTCATGGCAACACCACTTGACACCAGTGCCTTGACAACCATACGCACGGAACTTTCAAGATCGGGTTTTATTGATTCGGCGGAATCGAGTATGATCTGTGCGGTCATTATAGAAAGAGCTGCAGCATACTCACTGAACGGCTCATTCCTCAACCTGTATGCCAGTTCCCAGTCAAGAACTGCCGTATAATTTGCGATTATATCACCGCATCCTGAAGCAAGAAGATGGTATGGTGCCTCAGCTATGATCTCGGTATCTGCAATAACGGCTATGGGCGAGTTTGCATGAATGGATGTGGTCTTTCCTTTATGGATAAGAGATGCCCTGGATGATACGATCCCATCATGAGAGGCTGCTGTCGGAATACTCATAAACGGCATGTCAAGTTCAGTGGCAGCAAGTTTTGCCACATCAATGGACTTCCCACTTCCCACACCCAACAGATATGCGATGTTGTTTTTGGCTGCCATTTCTTTGATACGTTTTACTTCTTCCAGGGATGCTTCACTTGATATTACCAGATCCACATGGTGGCCACGGTCCTCTATTGCATCATAGACTATGTCGCCAGCTATCTTTTTGGTATAATTGCCTGTTATGATCAGCGCATTATCGCCAAGTTTCAGGTCGTCACATACCTTTACCACATCATTAATGACACCATTACCCGTGACAATATCCCTGGGAAGCTGCATCCATTTTGTTCTATTATTTGTTTTAATCAAACCAATACCTGCATACAAATTTTATATCATTTCCGAATAGTACAATCGTGTAATTATATTATAATATATATATATATATATTATTGGCATTATAGTACATTGTAAGTGGCGGTTCATATAAACCCAAATCCACAATTCATGGTATAAATTATTAACTATTAATCTTATTAGGAGATTCCTGTACTGATATACAACGAACGGGTTAACTATGATTTCCTTGATAGATAAAATTTCGCAATTTGTAAGCACATATTATGTAGACCCCATCATATACGATAGTGGATACAATCCTGTAAACACAATCACCTGGGCACTTGTACTGGGCATATGTATTTTCGGGGTAGTGAGATTACTTGAAAGGATAAAAGTTACGATCAACGAACGTTTCATTCTTTCTGTTATGCCTTTTGTTGTTGCAGGTTCATCCCTTCGCGTCATCGAAGACGCAGGCGTGTTCAGACCACCTCTCCAGTACCTGTTCATAACACCTACCATCTATTTTATGGTATTTGCTGTGACAGTTATGTGCCTGCTTGGTTCAAGGTGGCTAAAGAATGCAGGACAGGTAAAAGATTTTTATGCAACATTTGCTGCATTCGGGACTATATGGTTTGCTGCAAATATTCTCGTGCTGCTTTATGTGGAAAACATCGTCCACCCATACTTACCGGTCTTGATACTGGGTGGGGGAACCTTGATTGCGTTTATAGTCTATAAGCTTACGGAATATGGAGGTTTTGCACTTCTGTCGAACCGGTTGAACCTCTCCATCCTGTGGGTGCACCTGCTGGACGCATCGTCTACCATTGTAGGAATTGACATGCTTGGATACTATGAAAAACATGTTGTACCAGCATATCTTATCGACCTCACCGGAACTGCAATTGTTATGTACCCCTTGAAACTTGCGATCTTTTTACCGGTCATGTACCTGCTTGACACCCAGTTCGATGAGGATGATGAATCGCAAACCTTAAAGACGTTTGTAAAGATAGTAATCATTGTACTGGGATTGTCCCCGGCATGCAGGAACACCATCAGGATGACACTGGGGATCTGAGCATTATGGACGATATTTATAACAAAGAAGTAGAAGGTAATTATTTCAGATCCATCCAGCCGCAACTGCTAGTCGTTGTGATGTTATTTGTATTATCAACCGTAGCAGGATATGTTTATTCATTCATGAATCCGGAATCTGCCGAACAGTTGATGGGAGAGATGGGAGGACTTGTAGACATTATCAAAGATATGTCGCCTATCGGAATAATGCTGTTCATTTTTTTCAACAACGCTGTGAAAAGCTTAATTGCAATACTTCTCGGCGCTGGTTTTGGTTTACTCCCCATTCTGTTTGTCACAATCAATGGTTATATGATAGGTGTTGTCTCCTACGTTGTGGCAACCGAAAAAGGGTTTGTGTACGTGTTATCCGCTATTTTACCGCATGGTATTATCGAACTTCCCATGATCCTGATATCTGCCGCCATCGGCTTTAGGATCGGATATGAGATATACTGTGCAGTGACAGGCAAACCGACTAATATCAAGCAGGAGTTCATGCGCGGCATTAAATTCTATTTTCGCTGGATAATGCCATTGCTGTTTGTTGCGGCAGTTATTGAGACGTTCATAACACCACTGGTAATCCTGATGATATCGTAGCTACAGATATTGCTTTTTGGTTTTATGCAACTTTTGCAGAAAGCCTGAATCAAACCTTTTATTTACTCCAAAATCCATTATGACAAAAAAGCGAGGGCAGAACATGATTGACAGGAAAGAGATCATTGAGATTGTTGAAGGTTATGATACGGATAATATAAAGATCGGATCGGTAGCATCCCATTCCGCTCTGGATGTCTTTGATGGCGCAGTCGAGGAGGATTTCAGGACGCTTGCAATATCACAAGCAGGGCGTCAGGATACATACACGAAGTATTTCAAAGCACAGCGTGATCCATCAGGAAAGGTCATCCGCGGTATCGTGGATGAGGATGTTGTGTACAGTAAATTTAATGAGATACTTCTCCCCGAGAACCAGAAAAAACTGGTCGATGAAAACGTATTGTTCATCCCGAACCGCTCGTTCACTTCCTACTGCAGCATCGACAATGTTGAAAATGACTTTGTTGTGCCGCTTGTCGGGAGTAGGAACATGCTGCGAAGCGAAGAGCGGGGGATGGAGCGTGACTACTACTGGATACTGGAAAAAGCCGGTCTTCCCTTCCCCGAGCGGATAGATAATCCTGAGGACATCGACGAACTTGTCATGGTGAAGCTTCCCCATGCTGTAAAGAAACTTGAACGTGGTTTTTTTACTGCAGCAACGTACAAGGAATATCTTGAAAAATCAAAGGCGCTCCTGAGCCAGGGTGTTATTACTGCAGAAGCACTTGAAAACGCCAGGATCGAGAGATACATCATCGGTCCGGTATTTAATTTTGACATGTTCTATTCACCCATCGAGACCGAGATGAGCAAACTTGAGATTCTCGGCATCGACTGGAGATTCGAGACCAGTCTGGACGGGCATGTGCGCCTTCCAGCCCCCCAGCAAATGACGCTTGCAGAACACCAGCTTACACCTGAATACACGGTCTGCGGACACAATTCCGCCACTCTGCGGGAATCACTGCTTGAAGAGGTCTTCAGGCTTTCTGAGAAATATGTAGAAGCCTCCCGGAAATACTATGACCCCGGTATCATCGGACCTTTCTGTCTCCAGACCTGCATCGACAAGGACCTGAACTTCCATATATATGACGTTGCACCCAGGGTCGGGGGCGGGACCAATGTCCACATGTCCGTGGGTCATCCATATGGAAATACCCTCTGGCGTAAACCCATGAGCACCGGGCGGCGCGTTGCGTTTGAAATAAGAAGAGCGATAGAGAGCGGGAAACTCGATCAGATCGTTACATAGATAATATATGTATTACATACAGATTCTTCGGGAGCGCCCGGAGAGTATGGACCAGCATCAAATGCTTGTAGATATTTCAAGCATTGTTATTATATATTATAAATAACATCATAACACAAACCTTAAGGTAGTTTATTTAGATAATTCCGTATTTATTTCATATCATCATTTTATTGCCCACCCGGGAGGGATATCGAAAATTGAGTAAACCTTGTGTTAATATCGGCATGGTAGGTCATGTCGACCATGGAAAAACCACGCTTGTCAGCGCACTGTCCGGTGTTTGGACAGATACGCATAGTGAAGAAATGAAACGTGGTATATCGATAAGATTAGGGTACGCAGACACGACCTTCAGGAAATGTCCGAATTGCCCGGAGCCACAGTGTTATAGTGTTGAGAAGAAATGCCCGAACTGCGGTGAAGATACAGAGGAAATCAAGACGATCTCTTTTGTGGATGCACCGGGACATGAGACTCTAATGGCCACCATGCTTTCAGGTGCCGCGATAATGGACGGCGCTGTTCTAGTGATCGCAGCCAATGAAAAATGCCCACAGCCGCAGACAAAAGAACACCTGATGGCACTTAATATCATAGGCATCAAGAACATTGTGATCGTACAGAACAAGGTCGACCTTGTGAGTCGGGAAAAGTTGATCGAACATTATCACCAGATAAAGGATTTTGTCAAAGGAACGGTTGCAGAGGATGCACCGATCATACCGATTTCTGCACAGCAGAATACTAATATTGATGCATTGATACAGGCACTGGAAGACGTGATACCGGTCCCGGTACATAAAATTGACAAACCTGCCCGTATGCTGATTGCGAGGTCTTTTGACATCAACAAACCCGGAACTCCCATCGGCAAGATTTCAGGTGGTGTGATAGGTGGGACCCTGACCGAAGGTGTCCTTCACCCCAATGATGAACTGGAGATTCGACCCGGACGTAAGGTCGAAAGCGAAGGAACTACAAGATGGTTACCAATTAAAACCATGGTTACCAAGATCATTGCTGGCAAAGACAAAGTTAAAGAAGCAACTCCTGGAGGACTACTGGCAGTGGGAACAAACCTTGACCCAACAATTACGAAGAGCGATTCGCTTACAGGACAGGTGGCAGGTTTGCCTGGGACCCTTCCGGATACACTTTATTCACTCAAAATGGAACTACACCTCCTTGAACGGGTGGTCGGAGTGACAGACGAAGCCGAGATAAGCAATATAAAAACCAGTGAACCGCTAATGTTGAATGTCGGTACTGCAACCACCGTGGGTGTTGTGACCAGTGGACGCCCCGGTGTTGCAGAAGTGGAACTCAAACGTCCTGTATGTGCTGAGGAAGGATCAATGGTCGCAATCAGCAGGCGTGTCGGTTCAAGATGGCGTTTGATTGGCGTAGGAGTAATCCGGGATTGAAAGTTATAATCGACACCAATGGACTGATGATCCCGGTTCAGTTCAAAGTTGATATATTCAATGAACTTAAACGTCTTGGGTTTGATGAATTCTTGGTCCCGGAAGCTGTAATCGATGAACTCGATATGTTGACCAAAAGGTCAAAGGGTGCGGACAGGACCGCTGCAAAGGTTGCACGCTCATTGACCGATATGTGCGAGGTTGCGGATGTTAGAGGTGTTGCTGATGATGTCATTGCAAAACTTGCGGTTGACCTTGGTGCAGCAGTATTGACCAACGATATTGAATTGAAGAAACGATTATCTGACATTAATATAACAGTGGTATATCTGCGCCAGAAAAAACTGCTGGCAATGACATAGTTCTGTTTAAGGATGCTGTAATAATTATCATAACTTTTAAATATAAAAATCTTTAAAAGTAAAGTATTGGGCTTATGGAGACAAACGAATGTATAAAAAGATGAAGCTTGTCGACACAGTTCGCATAGCACCTGAATTACTGGGTGAGGATGTGAAAAATAGCGTCAAGAACGCATTAAAAGAAAAATTGGAAGGGCGTGTCGATAATAAATTAGGTGCAATTGTTGGAATTATTGTTATTGATAAGATTGGCGAAGGGCATATTCTTGTTGGTGACGGCGCCGTTTACTATGATGTTACTTTCGAAGCGATTGTGTTCATGCCACAGATACAGGAAGTTATCGAAGGGCAGGTTGTTGAGACCGTAGAGTTCGGTGCTTTTGTGAGCATAGGTCCCATGGATGGTCTTTTGCATGTCAGCCAGATCACAGATGATTTCATGGCATATGATGGAAAGAATGGAAGACTGATAAGCAAAACCGGCGGAAGGTCACTTGCCGAAGGTGACAGGGTGCGCGCACGTATTGTTGCAATCAGTATAAATGAGCGTGACCCGAGAGAGAGCAAGATCGGACTTACCATGCGCCAGCATGCACTGGGTAAGATTGAGTGGCTTGAAGAAGCACGAAAACCAAAGGCAGATGAAAGCGAATAGTTGTCCGGGAGAATAAAATATGAGTGAGCAGGTTTGTCGCGAGTGCCACAGGATCTTAGCAGGTCAGACATGTCCGGTATGCGGTTCCAGTAACCTGAGTTCAGACTGGAGTGGGCTTGTCATAATTATCAATCCACAGAAATCAGTAATTGCTAAAAAGCTCGGCGTTGAGATGGCAGATAAATATGCTTTGAAGGTGCGGTAGTTTGGGCGATCAAATCATATTGCCAGAAGAACTTCGCCCACTTCTGCGCAAACCTTTTGGAATGCTATATACAGGAAATGGAAACGAGGTGATACTAAAGATTGCAAATGCCATCAGCAACTCCACAAAACTTATATCTGTGGGTGATGTCACTACCTACCATTTACTTGAATCGGATATTGTACCGGACATCTGCATCGTGGATGACCGTACGAAAAGAGAACCTGCATCTAAGCATGTACTGTGCGGCACAAAGCACACAGCATTTACCCAGATATCGGTTGACAATCCAGCGGGTGTTATAACCGAAGATTTAATAAATATGATTGATGATGCAGTTGCATCAGATCGACATATGAGGATATTTGTCCGTGGTGAGGAGGACTTGGCAGCACTGCCATCGATTTTGATTGCCCCGATCAACTCGGTGGTTCTCTACGGCCAGCCGGATGAAGGCGTGGTGGTTGTAAAAGTCACCGAATCCAAAAAAAATGAAATTCGAAGATTAATGACTCAAATTATCGAAAAACAAGAACATAAGGAACAATTAGATGATATGCGGAGGAAATTAGATGGATATTAACATTATTGAAGATAAAAATAATGCACTTCTAAACAGGCGGGAAGTAAATTTCGTGGTCACTTTTAAGGGTCCAACTCCTCCACGAAATGATGTTAAGAACAAGCTGGCTGCTATGCTGAATGTTCCCCTTGAACTGGTGATCATCCAGACAATGAAGAACGAGTTCGGAATGCAGGAGGCTTCGGGATATGCAAAGATCTATGAGGAAGCATCCCGCATGAAAGAGATTGAACGTGAATACGCACTGGTGCGAAATGCACTTCCTGAAGAACCCGATGTTGCTGAGGAAACTGCAGAAGAGTAGGTGAGAGAGTGTCAGTTAAAAATTATTACAAAGTAAGCGGTGACTCCATCGAGAGAGTTCGCCAGTTCTGTCCACGATGTGGAGAAGGTGTGTTTCTGGCAGAGCATAAAAACAGGCTTACCTGCGGAAAGTGCGGGTATACCGAATTTAAAAAATAATACTGTTTTTTTAACATCACAACTGATGAAGTTGTGATGTGCTTTTTTATATTGTATTTTTTGCGGCGTTAGTTATTATACTCATTAGGCACAGTCTCATAATCCAGTTATAGGGTAAAAGATAACAATATCATCACAATA
>CAZQWP010000044.1:0-9102 GCA_964597005.1 uncultured Methanosarcinales archaeon
TGGCCATTTTTTCAATGAACAGAACCCGATCTACCAGAATATCAGGGACATTGCGACAATAAGGTCATTGGAGCCCGCCTTAAGATATGGCAGGCAGTATTTCCGCAAGATATCAGAGGATGGAAGCAATTTTACACATTCTGATAATGCCGGTTGAACCCTTGCATACTCACGGATACTGGACACAGACGAGATACTGGTTGCCCTGAACCTTGATTCATCCGAAAGATGTGACAGCATAACCGTTGACAGCAATCTCACACCAGTAGGGAGCACCATGGTTGACCTGCTAAACGGATGTGCCTTAAATGTCAGGGATTCAGCAGGATGTGCCTGTGTACATGTGCTTCTTGAATCACATCAGATGGCAATTCTCAAAAGATCGTGAGGCAAGTAGCCTTTGTTTTTGTTGGCTGAGAACACTCCGAAAGATCCACTCAGGCAAAACTGTCGATAGCTCTTGCACCCGCCAGTTTTTCTTTCTCGATGGCTGCACTTCTAAGCACTTTGTCCCTGATCATTATCGGCGCACCGTTGCGGAGTGCAAGTGCTATGCAGTCACTGGGGCGTGCATCGAAATCCATGATCGAATCATCCTTTTTGAGTGAGAGGCGTGCATAATAGATGTTATCGATCTTATCATCGATAAGCACACTTTCTATCTCAGCCCCGAGCCGCGTTAGCATCGAAACCACAAGGTCATGTGTCATGGGACGCGGCATGGTTTCGTTTTTCAGTACCGCATTGATGGAAAAAGCTTCAGGGTGACCGATATATATAGGCATCAGAAGACCGGTGTTGTCTTCCAGCAGGATTGCCGGAGCCTGTCTGCCTAATGTCTCGATTATGTACACTCCTTTCACATGAACCTGTTTGATATCCGCGTCTGAGTTCATACAAGGTAGTGAACATCACCTTTTATTAATATTTTATTAAATGGAATTAGCATAGCGTTTCAATCGTATCCATACCCGTACTTGCCGATCAGCGGAACAAAAACGACCCCACCTTTTGATTCCGTGTGAACTGTGCCATCAGAATCCTTTTTCACCAAATAAAGCTGCTGGATCTGATCACCCACCGGAATGGCTAGCAGTCCGCCGGGTTTTAGCTGCTCGATCAAAGGCTCAGGAATGTCCGGTGCTGCACACGTGACAGTGATGCGGTCGTAGGATGAGAACTCTGAATACCCGCCTGATCCGTCTTCGAGTATCACCGTCACATTTGTATATCCGGAATCCATGAGGTTCTTCTTTGCAAAATCAACTAGCGGTGCTATGCGCTCTACCGTATAGATATGTCCGGTTTTTCCCACAAGTTCTGCCATGACAGCCGCATTGTACCCGGAACCTGTACCAATCTCAAGGATTCTCTGTCCTTCATGAAGATCGAGCAGATCGCACATTATAGCAACCATGTGGGGCGCAGAGATGGTCTGGCCATGACCGATTGGAAGAGGCGTGTCCACATATGCATCGCGACGGAGTCCTTCCGGTATAAAAAGATGCCTTGGAACGCGTAACATTGCGTCAAGTACGCTTTGTTTAATATTGTGAGACCAGAGGGACCCTATTAATATCTCTCGCTCCTTTTCATACTCCATGCGGTCTTCCCCTCTCCCCATCCTCTCTTATGCACAGGTTTAGCAAACACGCGCGCGATGTATTTTGCAGCAATGGTATCGTCATTTCTGGACCAGAAGTTTCCATCCCTGACCTTGATGCGGACGATGGAAAAAGACTTGCCTTCAGCTTTATCCTCGCTGCCGACAACAAATTCATAATCCCCTGGCACCTTTTTGGTCACTGATTCTGTTTGCTTGCCCATGTTGATAGAGATCTTGACATTTACCTCACCGATAGCCCTGCCCCAGATCGTATCAATATCCTCTGCTTTCGCAGCATCCAATCGCTTGTCCTTTGACTCGATGGATGTCACTATAATGGGATATACTTCATCTGCCGACTCGTCATCAACCACTATCTCATCGTCTTCATACAGAATTTCCCCTGATGTCAGCTGGGTCATACACTTGAACGAATCCTCATCCTTGCTGACGATAACCCTTACAAGGACTGGTTTTGGGATCTCGATCTTTGCAGGGTGCACCTGCTCACACTGCTGGCATTTGACAACAGGATTCTGTCCCCATTTCAATACATCATGCAATACCGGCTCTTTTGGTGAGCATGACGGACACTCTACTTCTACTTCCTGATTCATGATCTTAATTCCTATGTTTGGTACGGACCCCTAAATAGTTAACCATACCATTGATTGATAGCAAAATATAAAATATCCGGGTTCTTAACGCTTCGTCCAGACCAGCAACAGGGTATCTATCACTGACAGCCTGCTGCATGCGCAGCAATGAACTCACGCATGAGTTTTGTACCAAGAACTGCGGTCTGTCCACCGTCATATTCGGGTGAGATCTCTACCACGTCAAAACCAACTGCCAGCGGTGCAAGGGTGCGTATTACTTCCCTGACATCCAACGCACTTAGCCCGAAGGGTTCAGGTGTTCCGAGAGCCGGTGCATATGCAGGGTCAAGGGCATCCATATCAAGCGATAGATAAATGTGATTGCAGTCAAGATATTCGATAATTTCAGACAGCACGTTTTTCATCTCGACCTCAGCAACATCTTCCGGAGTATAATACCGGATGCCATTCTCTTTTGCAAACTCCCACTCTTCCTGTGCCCCGCTTCTAATCCCGATCGCTGCGTAATTACCTGTAACCTCATCTATGATATGCCTTGAAACACATGCATGGCTGTATTTCAGGCCGCCATACTCTTCACGGAGGTCAAAATGCGCATCCAGCACAACAACTCCAAAATCATTGCCTGCTTGCTCTGCACATGCCTTGACGCATGGGAGGGTCATGGAATGCTCACCACCAAGCATGATGGGGATTTTTCCGTCCCTAACAATAGGATTCACGCTGTGAGACAGGTCCCCCAAGGTTTCGTCGATCGATGCATACGTTTCAAGGTTTCCGGCATCATGTATCTGCAGGTCCGAAAGATCAATGTCAAAAAAGGGGATGTAACTCTCGAAATTTGCAGACACCCCTCGCATGGCATCCGGTGCCCAGCGGCTCCCCGGGCGGAACGATGATGTGCCATCGAAGGGCACACCAAATATGACGTATTTGGCAGCTTCGTAATCAGAGAGTGCGTCCATCATCCCGGGCTTGTGGAACATAATAGTTGAAAAAGACGAAAACTTATCTCAGGTCGATCTTCATTTTGCCAAGAGCTGTAATATATGTGATCTCTGCTCCTTCTTTGATCCTGTCCTTGTACTCCGGCGGGATCTTGAGTTCAAATGTGGAATAGTCATCCATATCCATAAGCTGGACAACATCACCAGCTATTGAAAGTACCTGTGCGTTCTTTCGCTCTACAATGGGCACGTAGGCCTTTGAGGATACAGAACCTATGTATGATCGCTTCTGGTTGTCGAAGATACCGATCACATCAATTCTTGCTTTTGCTGAACCGTGCTTCCCTGGCTTGGATTTTGAGATGCTTTTGATCACACAGGGTTCATCGTCGATAATCATGTATCTGCCTTCTTTAAGTTCCTTGACTTCTACTTGCTGTTTCATTTATAAGCCTCCAGTTGGCTGTGAATAATTTCTTCTATTTGTATTTGTAGTTGCTATAATCCTTGATTCCATATATCAAGTTAACGCGGTAATGAGAACAATATTAATATAGGGAACTAACAATTCATGAATCTATATAAATCAATTCTTTTGGTATCCAGTATTTTTCCGATATTATTAACCACAATCTTTATCAGTTACAGATTTTAACAACTCTATGTATTAAATTGGGACAGGAGGTAAATTATGAAACGTTCAGGTATACTTTTGATCAGCATTATGCTATTTTCGCTGGCAATTGGAGCCGTCTCAGCGCAGATGGGTAATGTACAGATGGGAAATACAGCAACACGTGGAGGCATGGGTGGTGTTGATGCTTTTGGGAATATGGACAACAGGTTCATGGGATTTTCGTCAAAGACATTATCGCAGGTCTGTAGTGAATTCGGTGTTTCAGCCGATACAGCCATTTCGGACATGGGGCTCCCTGCAAACCTTAACCGCCAGATGACCATTGCCCAGATCGAAGCACAATATGAGATCAAAGGTGATGATATCGCCAATTACATGGCAATACACATGCGCCAGACAACCGCATCTGTAAATGCAAGACAGATGGCTGTGATGCGGCAGCAGGCAGCGTATGGGAAAAGATCACAGGGGATGGTCCAGGGCCTTTATTTTATGAGGGAAGGCAGTTCGGCATATGGTCAGTATGTCACATACACCTTTGACAAGACTGGCATAGTCCGGGACTTTGCCGTCTCTGGAGATACCATTTTTGATTTCATCCAAGTTTCAGAGTTTGGTTATACCGATGAGAACGTCCGGGGGTCAAGTGCCCTGTATGTTGGTAAATCTGCAATATTCAGCTTGCACGACAATCCGAATGCTATCACACAGGTCATGGCACTCGAAGACATTTCCGTGGCATTCGATCTGGCAGAAGGGGTGGAAGCAAACCTGACCACAGATGAAGAAACCGGCACAACGACCGTAAAAATAACAAAGAACAATTTCGAAGGATACCTGATATTATGCGGGGATTGTTTGAGAAATGAAGTGGATACAAACGACCTTGATATTGAGGTTAGGGATGGAACCATAAAAGCGGAGCTTGTTAAGTACAGCAAGGTCATTTTCAGGGCAACTCCAATGGACCCGCAGTACATACAGACCCAATACCGTTATTCTGAACGTGCTTCATACATGCATCAAAGAATCAATCAGGAGATAGCTCGTGGAAGGGTCGGTGCGGAAGTTTCTATCCGCAACCGCGGAGACACATCGTCTCTACTGAATTACACCCCTGTTAATTTGCAGTTGAGGGAAGCCGTACGAAACCGTGTGGTGCTTGGTGTGGCATCTGAACTTGAAGAAGGACAGGTCATCACCATTAATCTGGATAATGAGACCATCGACCTCACAAGACCCGAACGCATCCGTTTGAGGTATGATGGGCAACTGCTTACGTTTGCAGACAATATCGATGAACTGTTTGCAGGTGGCAGCCGTCCGCTCTGTTATATGATTCTGGATAATGAGACAGCTTCAATGGCAGTGTACATTCCCGAGTTCTCGGAACATGAGATTATAATAGATGTGGAACCAGAGCCCACTGAAACAGAAACGGAAATTGAGACCGAAGCTCCCACAGAAACTGAAGAGGGTGCACCAATGCCGGCATTAGGGATAGTGTTTGCAACCGCTGCACTGGCAGTTGCATACGCCCGCTGCCGCAGGTAAAACTACGATGGGTTGCACGTATGGGGTCAAAGGAGCCCAAGTTCCTTAAGCTTCTCATCCGTGGGCACCCCCTCCTCATTCCATCCTCTGAAGTGGTAGTACTCGGAAAGCGCCCTGTCGAAATCGTCCTTGTGGATTCCATCCTTTCCAAATAAACGCGCAGGTAGGGTATCATCAGCACGTGTGAACCCCACACTGTTATTGAACATCCTCTCAAGGTTCCATATACGCTCACCGGTACGCAGCAATTCTTCAGGAGAATAGTGTATCCCTGTCACCGCGTTTAAGAGGGCGGCAAGTTCTTCTTCACCCATTGCAAAGGAGGCGAATTTGCAAACAGCGAGTGAATCAACAGCAGCAGCAAGGTTCTGGAATACCTGTACAAGCCCGGCTTTGCCATCAAAGGTCAGGCGGTCGATGAGTTTTGGCTTTCCCATGACCTCAGGAGCCACCATATATGCACGCAGATGGCATCCGCCCCTGTTAGAGGTCGCATAACCCAGCGCCTGTCCCAAGATTCCGCGTGGGTCGTAGCCAGGGAACTCAAGTCCTTTTGAACTCATGCTCAATTCCCTAGCACCCTTTGCCTTCAGGTACGCATACGAACCTGACGCAAGTTCACTTTTTCCTTCCCCTATATCCGAAACAAGTTCTTCCAGTTGCAGTGGATCGATCTCAGTGGAAGTAAGTTCAGCGTACGCTGCAATGGTTGAGCCGGAGGAGATGGTGTCTATCCCGTAATCATTGCATATCCTGTTCGCCTTGATAATGGGGTCCATGTCTTCGTTCCCGATGTCCGGCCCAAACGCCCAGATGGTCTCGTATTCCGGTATCTCAAGCCCCCCTTTGATGCTTCGCTTGCAGCCAACCGGACAATTATAACACGAATGCTGTTTGAGATTATAATTATCCTTGATATACTCCCCGGATACGGATTCTGCACCCTTGAACTGCCCGGTCCGGAAGTTGTGCGTTGGCAGTATCTTCATGTAATTCATGAGTTTCATCAGCACTGATGTTCCGTAAATTTTCAGACCTTTCGATGTCACTGGACTTGCACGAAGAAGCCGCATAGCACTTACTTTTGCTTCTGCGAACGCCCCGTCATCTGCGATCTCGGGTTTACTGGTCCCCTTCACCACGATCGCCTTCAGGTTCTTTGAACCCGCAACTGCCCCAAGTCCTCCACGACCGCAGGCATGAACATAGTCATTCATGATGTTCGCAACCGGAACCTGACGTTCACCTGCTCTTCCAATGCACGAGACCCTGCCTTTTGTTTCCAGCAAACGTGTCGTTTCCCTGGTATTTTTTCCCCACAGGTCTGAGGCATCCACAATATCCACATGCTCATCCTCAATCCGGAGGTATACTGGCTCATCAGCTTTGCCGATGATGATAAGCGCATCAACACCTGCAAATTTAATTTCCTTTCCAAAGAACCCGCCTGCGCTTGAATCAAAGACCGTGGATGTGAGCGGCGATTTTGTGGTAATGCTGTGCCGCCCCGACATGGGTGCAGGTGTACCTGTAAGCGGACCTGTTGTAAGGATTAGGGGATTTTCAGGACTTAAGGGGTCGATAGCTGGCGGTATCATGTCATGGAGAAGCTTAACACCCATGCCGCGTCCTCCAAGGAAATCCCTGGCAATGTCTTTACTTGTTCTGGATTCTATAATCGAGTTGCTGCTTAGGTCTAATGTTATTGTTCTTCCTGTCCAGCCAAACATATTATCTTTTCATGCCAACGATTATCTTTGTATTGTAGGTGAACAGGATGTGGTCATCCTCGAGCCTTACATCCAGGTCCGTAAGTTCATGTTCCATTGCTGCAAGCATCATTTCTTTGATACGTTTTACCGATGCTGCATCCAGTTCCGCCATGGAGATCCACTCATCAAATCCAAAATTCATAGGCCAGTCCTCAGCATATAGTATATAAAAACCTTGTTTTTCAAGCATCTGCAAAATCTCAGATGTCTGATAGTGCTTTACATGGGAGGGGTCCCGGAGTTTTTCCATTTTGTTCTGGTACTCGCTTTTTGCCATATCCTCTGGGGAGACAATGTCTGAGAAAACAATCTTCCCGCCCGAACGCAGGACCCTTTCCATCTCTGATATTGCTGATTCAGGATGCAAAAAATGATGAAAAGCAAACCTGCATGATACGATATCAAAACCGGACCCTCCAAAGGGAAGTGATTCCACATCCGCAGTTTCAAATATGACATTCCCGACTGATTCATCTATACGATACTGTTTTGCGATCGCAAGCATCTCATCCGTAAAATCAACACCAATCACTTCACGGACGTGCTTCGCAAACTCAATTGCCAGAAATCCTGTACCTGTGGCTACATCCAGCAGCCGGTCATTTCCGGATGAAGCGGTTAGTTCAATGATATGCTTCAGATTATCCTGGTTAGAAAGAGCGCTGCTCTTTGCGTATGCCTGTGAATGTTTTCCAAACTGGTCCTGTGTTCTGGTTCTCTGGGTCATTTTTTTGGTATGGATTCAAGTATTGTCAAAGATTGTTCTGCTACCCTGGAATGTGCTTCCAATTCAAGCAACTTCTTTTTTAGCTCAACTCCTCCGCTGTATCCCCCGATCCCGGACTTCGCAACCACCCTGTGGCAGGGGATGATAATGGGGTATGGGTTCTTGGACAATGCTTGTCCAACCGCCTGTGATCCCCCATCCCTCCCAATGCGGCGTGCAAGTTCCGAATACGTAACTGTCTCACCGTAGGGTATTTTTCTCGTTTCTGTGAGCACCTGCTGCTCAAATTCTGTGAGATTGGACATGTCCACACCATAATCAGAAAAATCCACTTTTTCACCACCAAGGTACTTTAAAATATCCTTACACCAAATTTCAATCCCTATTTCTCTCCCTCCTTGAATATTTCCTGTTCTATCTGTTCCCTTTTTCTCTTATGCAACCGCCAGCTTATAAAAAGAAATCCGACAACGATCAATGCTGTAGTTGCCCCTATGATCAAAAAAGGACGCGTGGATTCAAGAAGCAATGGATTCAGGTTTTCCCTTTGCTCGTATGTCGGGTACATTATGTCACGTTTGTCACTGCTGTGTGCAAGCCCCAGTGCGTGTCCAATTTCATGCTTCGAGATCTCATACATATTGGAATCACCACACTGGCGCCATGCAAACCCTTCAAAGTTGCCGACCTCGAGCACGATCTCAGCCCGCAGGTATTTTTCGTTCAGTGTGTATGGTCTGCAAAATCCTGCAACTCCTTCCGGTGCACCGGTGACCTCTTCCAGGTTCTCGACCCATTTTATTGTAACATCGGCATCAGCGGTCTCAACCATTTCAAATTTAGGTGTGAAGTTCAGTTTTCCATTTCCCCCTTCTTCCCAGTACTCAAGAGCCTCTTCAACCTGCACGCGGTAGGTCGGACTGTAATGTGGCGGCACGTTATCATCAATAAAAACAGTGATCTGCGAATGATCCCACGGCATATCAAGGATATGTGGGTATGTATCACTATCTGATGATGCGGCAACTGGCGATGCAACGACAAGGGCCACCAGAAGTATTAGAGCGGTGTAGTTTACTTTTAACATATTTCGTTTCATTTTCTCATAAACAACGAACGTACATAAACTTAATTCATGCGTCTTCGGTTATGTGAGGAATCATGACAAATTGCATCCATTTCCGTAACAGTTGTCCAAAATTTTAATAGAATATGAGGTGGAACAGGGTGTCGATTTTA
>CAZQWP010000045.1:0-9050 GCA_964597005.1 uncultured Methanosarcinales archaeon
TTAAGAGCGTGAAAAACTATGGCACAGCAAGTTAAGATAAATGATTTGCTGATCAGCTACGATATTGTACATCGCAGAATAAAATATCCCAGACTGGAATTCAAGACTGATAGGCTTTTTCTCATCCTTCCGAAAAACCACAGGAACCATGAAAGGCTCATCGAAAAACACAAAGATTGGATATACAAGCAGTATTGCGAGATCCAGACAGCATTAAAAAATGCCGAGAATATACAACTTGACCTGAATAGAACAGACGAAGGTTTTAGGTATCTGGTACATTCCTATGTTGAAAAACTGGAAGACGAATTGGACGTAAGTGTTAACAAGGTCAGGTTCAGAAAAATGAAATCAAAATGGGGAAGCTGCAGTTCTGACAGAAATATAACCATCAATACCTTCCTGAAATACCTGCCTGTGGATTTTATCGAGTATGTCGTATTCCACGAAATGGTCCATTTGATTGAATGGAAACATAATAAACATTTCTGGGGTCTGGTAAGTACCAGATACCGTGATTACAAAGAATATGAAAAAGGTCTTTTAAGCTACTGGTTCCTGGTCCGGAAAAATAACGGGGCGTTTTTCGGGTAAACTGGAGATCACACTTTCTAAATTGACCCGGAATTTTAACCATCCCATGTGCTGCCAGAGTAACCTTTTTCCTACCCAAATTCCCTAATTAGCGAACCACCAGCACGGTGCACTTCATCTTCTTGACCACTTCCTGGGTCACACTTCCCATCTCGGGATTAATCTTACTCTCGCCTTTACTGCCCAGTATTAACGTATGAACGCCATACTTCTCAACTGCATCAAGGATAGCCCTGGAAACAGCCTCGGCAGCTGCTCCCTTCTTTGGCATGCGCTGCATGCTCACCCCGACCAGTATCTTGTCCACATCGACTCCCATCCCGGCTCCCATCTCCACCACTCTGTTCAATACATCTTCGCCCTTTGCTGCAATTTCCTCGCGTTCCGAATCTTTGCTGGCAACGGCCACATAAATGGCTGCCATTCGGATATTATATGACCTTGTGATTTTCATAGCTGCGATCTCGGCTTTGTGCCCCCATGGCGAACCGTCGGTTGCCACAAGTATCTCATATCGTATCATTCACTGACCTCTGTCCTGACCATTTTCTGTTCAATCTTATCCATTGCTACCATCAATCCGAATATTATAGCCTGAGGTCTGGGCGGGCATCCCGGTATATACACATCCACGGACAGGAGTTTATCAACACCGCCACAACTCGCATAGGTATCTCCGAATATTCCGCCATTGCAGGCACATGACCCCATGGCCACCACAAGTTTAGGTGAAGGTGTGGCATTATAGGTCTTGAGCAGAGCAAGTTCCATATTCCGCGTTACCGGACCCGTGACCAGAAGTAGATCGGCATGGCGCGGAGACGCTGCAATATGTATGCCGAAACGTTCAATATCATAGATTGGATTTGACAATGAAACCACCTCCACCTCACACCCATTGCAAGACCCAGCATCCACTTCCCTTATATGCAGTGACCGACCGAAGATGTTCTTGATTCTTGAATGCAGGCGCTGCCCCATGACCTCTATTTCATCCTCGACTGTCATGATCTCCTCCTGATGATGCTGACCAAGTCATCCTTTGTCGTTGAAGCCATCTCGAATTCCCGGGTAAGTTTGATTGCCTGATGCGGGCAGGTTTCCTCACACCTGCCGCAGAATATGCATCCACAATACGAAAGGGTAAGTCTCTTTTCGATTTCAGATATCTCCAGCCATAATGCACCGGATGGACAGGCTTCTGCGCAGTCCCCGCACAGGGTGCACTTTTCAGGGATAATTTGCGGTCTTCCGCGAAAACCTTCGGATACATGATCTTCTTTCTCCGGGTATTTTGTAGTTATAACACCAGTTTTAATGGTCATTTTCAAGATGTCGAACATTGATCCACCTACATGTCATTACCGGAATATGATAAGCTCAAGCTCTTGTTGATAACCGGAAAATCAGGTACGATATTATCCAGTACGGCGTACTCGATTGCAAGCCAGTTACAGAAGGATGGGTCCCTGACCTTGCATCTCTCGATCTTCCCGTCCCGGACCATCAGCCAGTACAGTGTTTCGCCTCTTGGTGCCTCGGTATACCCAAGGGCGAACCCATCCGGTATATCCATGACAGGAGTATTGATATCTCCTCCGGGCAGTGACGACAGTGACTGCTCGATCATGCTTATAGATTCAATTACCTCATCGGCACGAACAGACATCCTTGCCAGCACATCCCCTTCCCCGTACATACAGACGTTAAAATCAAGTTCCTGATAGATCGCATATGGGTGATCGCGTCTGGTATCCCTGCTGCTGCCCGAGGCTCTTGCTACGGGACCTACAAGGTGTAATGACCCAGTTACCTCTTCACTAATCCAGCCCGTGGTTTCCAATCTGTCCACTAAAGAAGGTGAGTTCAGAAGCAGTTTCACCAGATCCCTGAAATCATGCCTGAACGATGAGAGCTGTGATAAGATGACATCGCGCCCGGGGCGGATATCACGCCGAACACCGCCGATGGCATTCATGCCCCGAAGCAACCTGCTGCCGGTGATTTCTTCGTTCAGCTTCAGCACATCTTCCTTGAGCCGGTTAGCATGGGCGGCACCTACTGAATAGCCCACATCCGTTGCGATCCCGGCAATATCCCCAATATGATTATACAGTCTTTCAAGTTCCATCAGGATAGTCCTTATGTATTTTGCCAAAGGCGGCACCTCAATATCCGCAAGACGTTCGACCGCCTGGCAAAAAGCAACTGCATGTGCCACGGAATTATCACCGGATATACGTTCTGCCAAAAACACTGCCTTATTGAGTTCCATGCTCTCAAACAATTTTTCCACACCTTTGTGAGTATAGAAATGCCTGATCTCAAGATTGATAATCTGTTCCCCTGCCACACTGAACCTGAAATGCCCGGGCTCAATGACACCCGCATGCACGGGTCCCACCAGGATCTCGTACACACCTTCGCCCTCAACGCGACGGTACACATACTCACCTTCCACCCGAGGCGGTCTGGACCTGATATCAAAATCCTTTCTCAGGGGATAGCACCTTTCAGACCAATCCTCAAACATGACCAGCCGCCTGGGATCCGGGTGTCCTGCCGCTTTCAGGCCAAACATGTCCTGTATCTCACGTTCATACCAGCCTGCAGCCGGAATCTTTATGGCAAGGCTCTGGAATTGGGGTGCCGCCTCTTCCACATGTATCTTGAGTATAATGAACGCATCTTCCTTATCAAAAGAAAATACATAATGGATATTGAAATGCCCAGCAGTCTTTCGCTCATCCGTGGCAAACATCAATATCAAGGGAGCACCTAATTGAGTGTAGAGGTAATCACATATCACGATTGCAGCATCTTTTTCTGCTGTCAGATAGATCTCATTGCGTGAAACCTTCTGATTAAGGATACGTGATCCAAATTCATTTATTACAGCTTCCAGAACTTCCTTCATGGTATCATCTCAATACTTCCACCACTTTCATGATCATCTCGTACAGTTGTGGGGGAATGTAGAGCCCCAGCACCACTACGAACACCATAAGCAATGCCATGGTTCCAAGGCTCCATCTGCTCACTTCTCCCTTTACATCAGAGTTGGGTGTGCCCAGTGCCATCCTGCTGATGTGACTGAAAAATCCGGCAAATATCATAATTATAAACAGAAGCACCAGCACTGTAGAGATTATGTTCCCCTGGGAGAAACCTGCTGCGAGAACCATAAATTCACTGATGAATATACCGAATGGCGGTGCGCCTGTGATGGCAAGTCCTCCAAGCAGCAGCATTGTGCCTGTAAACGGCATGGACCTGACGACCCCGCTGACCTTATCTATCTCTTTTGTCCCGTATTTCAGAAGCACGTTTCCTGCCCCAAAGAACATCAGGGGTTTTGTCATGGCATGGTTGAACATATGCAGCAGGGCACCGGATATGCCGAGAATTCCACCAAAACCGATACCTATCGCGATAATTCCCATGTGCTCCACACTGCTGTACGCCAAGAGCCGTTTGTAATCCTTCTGCAGCATTATGAAGGGGACCGCGATACCAACAGAGAGAAGACCAAAGGCAATCATGAGATTGCTGGTAAATTCTGTGCCTGTTGATGGTGCAGTAAGGGTAAGGAACCGGATAATTGCGTACATGGCACAGTTTAGCAATACACCGGAAAGCATGGCGCTTACAGGGGACGGAGCTTCGCTGTGGGCATCGGGCAACCATGTATGCATTGGAGCAAGTCCTGCCTTTGTGCCGTAACCGATCAGGACAAAAATAAATGCTATTTTCATAAGCACAGGATCGAACTGGTCTGCTACTGAAACCAGGGATACCCAATCAATTGCCTCCTCGCTTCCTTCAAATACCTGTACAGCCGCGTAATACGTCAGGATGGTGCCGAACAGTGCAAAGGTGATACCTACGGTACATATTATCAGGTATTTCCATGCGGCTTCAACCGATGATTTTTTCGAATACAGAATTATAAGGGGCGCCGAAACAAGAGTGGTCAATTCGATGGCGATCCACAAACCCAAGATATTGGTCACTCCCACCAGCAGCATACTGAACATGAACATATGGAACAGGCAATAATACAGCCTCAGCCTCTTCAGGTCCATAGCACCATGTTTTATTTCATACCCCATGTAGCCGACGGAGTACACTGAGGTCGCAAAACCCACCAGTGAGACGATAAGTACCAGATAGGCACTGAAAGCATCAGCAAACACCACATCTTTCCATGTGACGATAACTCCATCCCGAAAAACACTGACCACCAGGGCTAATCCTAACAGAAGTGTTACGGTTGATCCCAGCAGGTTTATGGCCTCTATCTGTTTTTGCTTTTTTGAGATCAAGCATAATATGCCCGTAAGCACCGGTGCCAGCAGTAAATATTTGATCATGGTCTTTATTCCATTAATGTGGTCAGCCGGTCCGTATCGATGGTCTCGAAAGTGCTGTTTATCCTGAAAATCAGAACACCCATTATGAGCGTACCTACCAGGATATCGAAAAATATGCCGACTTCAACTAAAAGAGGCATTCCGTACGTAAGGGAAATCGCACCCAAGAACAGCCCATTTTCCATTATAAGGATCCCGAGCATCTGGGATATCGCTTTTTTGCGGGTGATCATGAAGAACATCCCAATCAAGACCATGGCCATGGAAGTGGAAAGGGCATAACTGGAAAGCTGGCTATTGTTACCGATGGAACGTACCAGGTAATATGAGATCACTACCAGCACACCCCCTACTAACAGGGATGGTGATATATTGATATACAATTCGACTTCCCTTTTTACTTTGAGTTCCTTGATCACATAAACAAACAGATACGGGATCAATATTGCTTTAATAATCAGAGTAAGGACGGCAACGATGTAAATGTCGATCCTGCCTGTGGAAAAAGCTACTATACCTGCAATGCAGGCAAGCAGAAAAGACTGGAACTGGAATGCACTGACACTGGTATGGAGCTGCTTTGAACCCAGTACCATGAAAGTTGAGACCATGATCAATGCAATGATGGACTCCATCAGTTCAGATCCAAACATGATTCCTGACATGTTATCCACCCCTCATAATTATGGTAGATACAATTGCTAAGAATGCCAGCATAAGCGATATTGACATCAGGTCATGGAGCCTGAACAATCTCCATTTTGCTGTTGTACTTTCAACGATTGCCATTCCAATTCCAAGAACTACGATCTTAATAGAGAAAACTATTATTGAGGCTGCTATCCCTGCATTCAACCCTAAAGAGATGCCCCAAGGGAAAAAGATGTTGGCAAGGAGGGAGAACACCAGTAACTGTTTTATCATTACTCCAAGTTCGATCACTGCCAGTTGCTTTCCGGAATATTCAAGGATCATTGCTTCATGGACCATGGTCAATTCAAGATGGGTTGCCGGATTATCCACGGGAAGCCGTCCGGTCTCGGCTATGGTAATAATAAAAAATGCCACGAACGCAAGCAGATGCGAGGGTGATAGGGCAGTCATGCCCTGTGACAGGACTTCCGTGGAAATTGAACCAAGGTTTGTGGCTCCAACATTAATGGCTACTGCAAAAATCGATAGTATCATTGCGGGCTCAACTAAAGAGGCAATGAACATTTCCCGGCTGGCGCCCATGCCACCAAAAGAACTGCCCGTATCCAGTGCAGCCAGTGCAATTGAAAAACGTGCCAGTGCAAACAGGTAGACCACTGCGATCAGGTCCCCGGCAAATCCAAATGGTAAAGCCGTCGTAAATATGGGTATCATAAGACCCGCTGCGAGTACGGATGCAAATGATATCACAGGCGCCGCATTGAAAAGCCATGATGTATTTTCCGACACTACCGAGTCTTTGCGCATAAGTTTTAAGAGGTCATGGTAGGATTGGAATAAAGGAGGTCCTTTCCGTAGCTGAAAGAATGCTTTAAATTTTTTGACCACCCCGTTCAACAGTGGGGCCAGTGCAAGAATGACCAGTAACTGGAAGATAAACAACACAAATTGTACGAGCATTTCAGATACCACCCATGATAATGGATATAAGAAGGATCACCAGTACCGCAAAGATGTATGCCAGATATGCATGGATACTTCCGGTCTGGATGACCCTGAAACTCCTTGAGATAGCAAGCGTGAGTTCTATGAACGGTTCATATAGATACTGTTCAAAAACCTCCTCGATATGGGATTCAAATTTGAAGGAGGTCTTGAAGAAATGTGAATTGGCATATGTGGTGTGTATCTCCCTGTGCGGACGATATATGTTCCCAAGCCACTTACGTATCGGTTTTGAGAATGCGGTTGCTGTGTACTCGTTTCTTGCAGTGGACCGGGGCTGACCGCATCCCCATGTTTCATATTTCGAGGTACTTCCTGACCTGAACAGTATGATCGGCAGCGGCATAAACAAAAGTAGTAATAATGCAATCCATGTGGTGGAAATGCTGCCTGCAAATGAAGGTATCGTTCCTATGGTAAGACCGCTGGTGATCGTTGAAGCGATACCTGTTCCAACAATGGGTGCAGATACTGAGTCAAGTATCCCTACGACATAGTAAGCCGATATCCCAAGTAGGATGCACATGAAAGAAAGAATCCCCATCCCTGCCAGCATGGTGTTTGGCACCTCTTTTGCATTCTCGGCATGTGCTGTTCTGGGGAGAGCGAGGAAACTTATACCAAAGGCTTTGACAAAACATGCTGCTGCAAGGGCGCTTGTGAGAGCCAGCGCCGCGCCGCTTCCAAGTACGAGGATGGTTACCAGATTGTTTGACAGGTTCGTGCTGAGCAACTGGGCATGGAAAGTAAGCCATTCACTGACAAATCCGTTGAATGGGGGAAGGGCAGAGATGGATATGGAACCGATGAGAAAGAAAAATGCGGTCCAAGGCATCTTTTTTAGGAGACCGCCCAGTGATTCTATGTCCCTGGTATAGGTCGAAAATATGATCGAACCTGCTCCCATGAATAGCAGGGATTTGAACATTGCGTGATTTATCAAATGATAGAGTCCTGCGATCAAACCGAAGGCTGCCAGTTCAGGCTGTCCCGAAGACATGAAGATCATGGACACACTCAGTCCGATGAGGATGATACCGATGTTCTCCACACTGTGGTATGCCAGAAGGCGTTTTATGTCATGCTCCATCAGGGCATACATCACTCCCAGCAGGGATGAAATACAAGCAACGATCAGGAGCAATACTCCCCACCATAATACATCCGCACCCAAGAATTCAAAGAAAACCCTGACCATCATATATATTGCAGTTTTGATCATGACACCTGACATCAATGCAGAAACATTGCTCGGGGCAGCAGGGTGTGCGTATGGGAGCCAGATATGCAGGGGAACGATCCCTGCCTTGGTTCCAAAACCGATCAATGCAAACAGGAAAGCCATATCCTTAAGAGCCGGGGATAGCTGTCCCCCAATACCCTGAAACGATCCGAAATCAAAACTGCCGCTTGCACTTGCCATGATCAGGAATGACAGGATTATGAATCCGGTTCCCACGTGGGTCATTATAATATAGATAAGCCCGGCTTTTCTTGTTTCTGGCTTTTCATGTTCGTAGATCACAAGGAAATAGGATATGATGGACATCAATTCCCAAACGATAATGAACATGACTGTATTGCTAGCCGATACCACCAGGATCATTGAAAGAATGAATATGTTGAATAGAAAACCAAGGTACCCTATGTCCTTTTTCCCGAAATATTCCGTCATATATCCAATGGAATAAATCGAAACCGCCAGTGAGGTGATGGAGATCACCATAATGAAAAACGCAGATAGCTTATCTATGGAAACACCGAACTGTAAGATGGAAGTTCCTGGAATATCTATGACAAATGTATCACCATACATTACTGAGAATGAAAAGATAATTCCAAAAACAGATGCAATGAACGAACTTATGAAAGATGCATATGTTACTGCATGGTCATTCCTGTGAAGAGCGAGGGATAAAGCTGCACCAATCAAATATGTGAAAATGATTCCCAAAAATAGAAGTGTAAAATCCATACATTCTCACAGAGAGTATCTGAGTCCTACAATCAAATTATGAGACAAAATTATAATTGTGAGTGGTATAAAAATTCCAGCTTTTTATAGTGATTATATTAATCACCCCCATAACCGTATAAGTATTTAAAGCTATTCTGACAGAGGGCTTTGTGTAGAAAATCTGATTATTGCCTAACTTTTTACACAGACTGCCGACTTTCGTTCAAAGTCCGGAACATCGCCAAGCCCGGGATTGTGTGAGGGATTGGCGGCTTCAAGGCGGAAAGATATCGGTTATGAGTAGCAGAGAGATTATGGAGACGTCACGGACCGGACAGATTAGAAATCCGGGGCATCTGTGTTAGGTCTATACCCATAGCTCTGGGCTAAGAATATTTCTTCAAAGATTGATTTAAGAGAATTTTGATTAACCCGTCACAAATAGCAATATTTAATACATAAAAACT
>CAZQWP010000046.1:0-8931 GCA_964597005.1 uncultured Methanosarcinales archaeon
TGCAATGGGATGTTACCCAATTGTAGAATTCAAAATGGTTTTGAGACGGCCTGATAAAAGGATTTACTAATTTGTGTCTTCTATAATTTACACATTGCACAAAATGATACTGCAATTAATATGCAGAATGGCCCCCCTTGTTAAGATTGTGTTGCATAGTTAATAATATCATAATATAACTATATATATTTATATATATATTATCCTTCATATTGTATGCGGATAGTACGCCTTTCATCCCCCATCTTACGAAAGGGGACTTCTCGGCTAAAATTTAAACTGAACACACATGAAATTTTTCGAATTACAGGCACAAACAATGAAAGTATCTGGGAGGACTTTCATGCCAAACATTACCAAATTGCTGCATCAGCCAAAATAAGGAATTTTGCAACTAAAATAGAGCTGGGAGATACCCCTGAAACATCCTTAAACCTACTATAATTAAAAGAACACCGAATATTCTGCGAAGCTTCTGTGCATCTATCCTGTGGGTAACCTTCGCACCCACCTGTGCCATAACAACACTCGTGACAACCAAAAAGAACCAGATGAAAGCATTGACATATCCTATCGAGTAGGGCGGAAGATTGGGAATACCCTGACCCAGAATGATGTATGAAAGGGTGCCTGATGTAGCTGTAAAAACTATGAGCGCTGATGATATTCCCACTGCAATTTGGATTGGAAAACCGAACAGGATGATCAGGATGGGGGTTGATATGATCGAACCCCCGACCCCGAAGAGTGCCGAGATCGTGCCAGCAGCAAACCCTGCCGGTATAAGCAGATACATATTCTGTATTCCTGTCCCTAACCCAACGTACTGTTCATACCGAGCTAACGTCAAGTAACCTATTATCGTCAACAATATCCCTAAACCGAACCGAAGTACCTCAAAGTCCGTATTGTGAGCCAGAAACCCACCGAGCTGTGCGCCTGCAATACTGCCGGTAGCAAGATATGCCACGACCTTCTGATCGATCTTATAGTACCTGTGATGAGTGCGTGCACCGGATAATGCAGTGACAACTGTGACCGCAAGACTGGTACCAAAAACCACCTGTGTGGATATGCTGCGGTCAATATCAGTCATGTCAAGGAGCCAGAGAAGCACCGGCACCATGATGAAACCCCCGCCTACCCCAAGGAGTCCTGAAACGAAGCCCACAATCACTCCTGTGACTATCAAATAGATGGCAAGGGACACCAGTTCCATGAGCTACTATATGAGTGATTGGTATATAAAACTGCGAATCCCTGTATATCAAATAACATTACTTCGCTTCTGCTCGACTCGCCTATGATAAAAAAGATACTCCTGAGCATACCCGCAGAACTCTCCAAAGTACCTGCGCCCCCATTCACCAATCTTATGCGTGTTAAGCCTCCCACCAAAATACTCATCATCAGCATAATATCTCTTGACGAACTGATTAACATGCGTATCCACAGGGAATGAATCCAGCTTTCCAAAAGAAAACAAAAGAACGCAATCTGCAACCTTCTCACCAACTCCCTCAACTTCCATGAGTCGTTTTCTTGCATTATAATATTCCATGTCAAACAGTTCATCAAGGCAGAGCCCACCCGCACTGACCGTCTGCGCAACTTTTTGAATTCGCCCAGTACGAAATCCCAGTTTACAATCGCAAAGGTCCGACACATCAGCATCTGCAAGTGCCCCAGCATCCGGAAAACTGTAAAACCCGGGTTCGATCTCAACACCGAACATCCTGCTTAGCAGTGATATCCTTTTTTTGATGGTCGGTATGCTAGATGCAGTTGCAAGCATGTATGAAACCAGACATTCCCATGGCTCCTGTTGAATAATACGCAGTCCCCGGTATCTGTCTATGGCTTCATGGATATACTGGTCTCTGTCGATACTGCTCAATATATACGGAAGGTCATCATCCAGCCGGAAATAGTCAACAAAAAAAGTCCGCGGCAGATTTGAATCGATCAATACCTCAATGCTGTTCGAGTCTTGCCACGCGCGGACGACCTCTCCATTGACCACACCCACCCAGCGGTCACCCTCACGTTCCCATCTAAAGACCTGCCCGCAGTCAAGTGTATGATCAAGGTTAAGATCGAAGGTTGAAAAACTATGCATGCATGATATGCAGTTCAAGTTCCCTTAAAAATGTAGCGGCAGCAAACGTGTCACCCAGACCAACGGTTGCTATCGGGTCCTCACAAATAATGGTTGGCAGGATGCACACCATATACCCTTTATGTATCCCCGATGCTCCATGACTGTGATATTCACCATGAATAAAGTCAACTGCCTTTTGCACTTCTTGCGATCCAAAAGTGCTTTCCTTTAAGGTTGATGCCGTTTCCTCAACAAACTCACGGCTGTCCAGCCTGCCGGTTGCTGCAAAGGTGGCAGCACATTTAACACCGAATTCCATTGCCCTGAGTTCCTGAACAGGATCAGCACTGACATCGGAAGAAACGCTCACAACGAACTCACGGGTGTGAACTACCAATTTTGTGATATTGAACGAAGACGCAGAGGCTATTGCCGCCGCTATAATGGATGGTGCTTCCATCTGCAAGATTCCCTCCAGCGGCACTCCATGAACCGTAAAAAGCATGACCAGTTCATCCTCGTTCATACCCATACAGTCAACTACACCTGATAATTTTGAAAAGACAGCATGAGCAAGTTCCCTGCTCAAAAAATGCCCCATTTCTACATGGATCAGCAATTTGCTGTTCATACGTTTCCAGTTCGCCAGCTGTTCGGCAGCCCTGTTGATCTTATCAACATATGTCGAACCATCTGGATACGTTTTAATAAGCATATGGAAACCTGATATCAATGCCCCATCCATCACCCCAATATGCTCGGTGGCAAACTTCTCGAAATCAGGATTGACTACAAGTTCAATGTTTGCGCGGTCATAGGTTGCTATGAACCGGTTTTCCCTGGGAACCGTAATCATTTCACCATGTAGCGAAAAAGTCTCACCTTTTTTAAAATCGAAAACAAAGTGGATCAGTTCATCATTTTCATCCACGGTTTCGGAACCAGAAACAACGGAAGGTGGAATGAGGATAGCCTTCTTTGAAAAAAAGGACAGCTGTGTTGATGACGGTTTTGTGACATTGGGGACAACCTCTTCAGCCCCCATCTCTGAAAGGACATTCGCCATAATGCCGGCATTTCCCCCCATCCTGATGAAGCAGTTCCCATAAAAATTCTCCTTTAAAAAATTAAAGACATCCTTTTCGTATACAAGCCACTCTGCACCGCTTCCTTCCCGCATGCACAGAACAAGCCCTGCAAGAAAATCGGGAACCGAATGAATTGAACCCGGTGGATTTTTGACTTTCCTGAGAATCTCATCCGAATCCTGCGATTCGAGGAGTTTTGATACCTCATCTCCACTGATATTGTACACCGAATCCAGATTTACGTTATACCCGCAGAGTATCTTCATCAAAAATGCTCCATTAAATATGCTATCAAGACTATTATTTCATCTCTGCCAGCATTGCCACAAAAGCACCTGCGGATATCACATCCCCGATCCCAACCGTTGCAACCGGATCATCCACAATTTTTGTTGGAATGATTACCACATTATGGGTAGGAGTAGATATGCACCCGTCCTCGAATTCTTCCATTGAACAGACATCCCGCCTAATCAAGTATTTTTCAAGGATCTCAAGTTCTTCATAACCTTTTCTCGAGACGGGTATTTCAAGTCCCTTTTCAGCATCGTCAATGTTTTTTATATCCCCTAGAAATGCCTTTGCAGCTGCCAGTGTTGATGCAAAAAGCAGTGCTCTCTTATGGCCCTCCAGATCAAGTGGGTGGTCCTTTGAGATCACGCAGATGTAAAAGCCAAGCGAATGTACATGCACCCTTTCAAGATTCAGTTCATGTAGAAGCCGTACTGCTCCTTCGTATAGTGCTACGATAGCCTTTTCATCCTTGTCAATGACCGAATATGCAAGTTCTTCGAACCCGATCACGTTCAATGCATTTGCAACCTCAACGGTATCAAGCCCAAGGGAATGCACATGACGGCATACGATATCCTTTAAGATCGCCTTCCGGATAACCTTGTTCGAGATCGACGTAAACTCCACATGGATGCGGATATCAGAATTTCCTTCCTTTAACCTTTCGATAACATTGACAGCTCTTCCAATATACTCATGATACGTAGTTCCATCTTCATATTTTTCCCTTATCATCTGGTATCCTGCAAGAATTGCACCGTCGACATCCTCTTGAAGTTTCGGGAGCTGATCATACAATTTTCTGGGCATGTCGATACGGATCCACGGCGGACGCGATGAGATTATAAGACGGTTATCCCTTGGAACCTCAAATTGTTCACAACCGTACTTGACCTTCATACCTTTTGAAAATTCAATGATCCAGTTCACCCTCGGCTTGAATTCTGGGTTATATGCTTCAGTGGGGTGTTTGAGAAGCAACACACCATCTTTGATAACCGGATGCACCAGATTTTTCGATTTCGAAAAATACTCGGCCTGTTCGCTGGAAAGCCACGGTACGTAGGTAATCACTTTCCTGATACCAAGATATGCCAGATGATTGGAGATTATCCCGGCCTGTCCCCCCATGCGCGCCTTATCAAAAACAAGATTGTCCATCAACCATTCATGAATATCCGACGTATAGGTCGGAACTTCTGCTGCTTTCCCATCGCGCATTGCAATGATAAAACGTGCCAGAAAATCAATCGGGGTTTGTATCTCTCTTGGGTATGATGCAACCTTCTGCTGGATCTCATTCAGGTCAACGAGCTTTATAAGTTTAGCAATATCTCCTTCGGTTATGTGTTTAATAGCATCAATATTGCTGTTATATGCAACAAACATACCCCTTACTTTTGGTAACGATTCCTTGATATTTGAAAACGCTTCAGCATTTGCTTTTTCCCATAATTCAAGTTCCATGGCTTCCCCTGCGAATTTTATAATTCCGTGTTAAGTTGTATATTCAGCATTAATACGTACATAATCATAAGTCAGATCACAACCCCAGGCAGTTGCATTATTATCTCCCAGTCCAAGATCAACAATGATTACGATCTCTTCCTGTTCCATGATATTCTTCAATGCATCCGTGGCATTGTTTGATAGGTCCAAGATATTCCCACGCCCTACAATATGCACAACGTCCCCACCACTTCCAAAGGACAGAGAGATCCGATCCTGTTCAACAATCGCTCCAGAGTAACCAATTGCCCCTACTACCCGTCCCCAATTCGGGTCTTTTCCGAAAACTGCGGATTTTACAAGTGATGAACGGACGACTGACTTGGCTACCAGACGAGCATCACTCTCTGTTCTTGCGCCCATCACCCTGGCTTCGATCAGCTTTGTGGCACCCTCACCGTCACGTGAGATCATCTTTGCCAGGTTGGTTAGAACATGATCAAGTCCGGTCTGAAATTCCCCGATCACCGGTTCAATTGATGCAGCACCTGTCGCCGTTAGCAATACCATATCATTGGTACTGGTATCACCATCTACCACAATCATGTTAAAGCTCTTATCCACTGCTGTTCTCAGGCACCTGTCCAGTACATCGGCAGATAGGTCTGCATCCGTATAGATGAACGCAAGCATGGTACCCATATCAGGCTCGATCATGCCAGAACCCTTCGCAATTCCTCCAATCCGCACTCCACTGTCGAGTTCTACTGCCGATTCCTTTGGAACTGTGTCAGTGGTCATGATAGCATGTGCTGCTGCATCACTTCCCTCAGGCAAGCTACTCAAGGATCTTACAACCTCACCAGCATGTTCGCGAATCCATCCTACATCAAGTTTCCTTCCAATTACACCAGTTGATGCCACTGCGATCAGCTTTTCTGCAACTCCGGTCTCTTCAGAAAGAAGGCTTGACATCTCCTTTGCATCGGCAAGTCCAGTCTCACCTGTAAAGGCATTTGCATTTCCGCTGTTTGCAATTATAGCCCCCAGATGACCGCTTTTTTGAAGGCGCCCCCTAGTAATAATATTTGGTGCTGCAATGACCTTATTACGTGTAAATACACCAGCTGCCGTGCCTTCGGCGAGAATCACGGCAAGTCCCATCTTACCGGATTTTATGCCGCCTGCACGAACGCCCCTGACGGCACATATCCCACCATCAATCTCTTTCATTAAATCCCCTTGTCAAGCTTCAGCTAACCCGCGTACAATGTCACCACGGGTGACAATCCCAACAAGTGCCCCATTATCCATGACAGGAAGCCTGTTAATCTTATGTTTGATCATCAGTACTGAAGCATCCTCTACTGAATCTTCAGAAGATGTTACATACACTTTGGTATTCATTATTTTCCTGACAGAATCTGCTCCGATATCCGCAAGCATGCGTTTTGTCTCCTCCCAGCTGATCAGTTCACGAATCGGAACCTCTATAACCTCAAACGGGCTCGGCAACCATAGCCCACCATGCTCTGGCACTCCAAGTAACTTCAAAATATCCGCTTCCGATACGACCCCAACAAGACTGCCGTTCTCAACTACAGGAAGACCGCTTATATTATGCTTCTTTAGCATCTGGGCAGCGTTACTTATTGTGTCGTCAGGTTTACAATATATCACATTTGAATTCATTATATCCTTTATTTTCATGCATCCACCTGTTAATTATCCTCTGATCATCAACTATTTAACACTAGCAGGTCAGGGTGATGTCGCGGGGGTCCAGAGACCTTCTTTTTCATCGAACCCGCACATGAGGTTCATATTCTGAATAGCCTGTCCTGAGGCTCCTTTCACAAGGTTGTCTATGGCTGAGACCACCACTATACGGTTGTTGTTCTCATCAATCTCAAATCCAATGTCACAGAAGTTAGATCCCCTCACAGCACTCAGCGAGGGAATTCCCTCAATAAGGCGTATAAATGGTTTGTCTTTGTAGAAATCCAGATAAAGGGACATTATCACATCCCGTGACATTTCATCCTTTGTGAAGATATGGGCTGTTGTCAGAATCCCGCGAACTGATGGTATCACATGGGGTGTGAAACTGATGTTTGATAGTTTCCCATCCAGACTGTTCAATTCCTGAAATATCTCTGCACGGTGGCGATGTGTCGTTAATTTGTAAGCCTGTACGTTCTCTGCCATATTTGGATAATGCGATGTTTCGGATGCATTTGCACCTGCTCCTGATATCCCGGATTTGGAATCAAAGATAACAGAATCAATCAAACCTGCAGCTGCAAGTGGTGCCGCCGAAAGAATCGCACCTGTGGGATAGCATCCGGGATTTGCGATAAAAGATTCACCTGCCACCTCCGGATGCAGTTCTACCAGACCGAAAACCGCATCAAGTGGAGACTTATGTTTGATACCGTATACCTTCTCAAAAACACTGCTTTCCAGACGGTAATCTGCACTCAGGTCAATCACCTTTGTGTCCGTACCCAGCAATTTTGGCACGATATCCATAGAAGTGCCATGCGGGACAGCGACAAATATTACATCGCAGCGTTCTTTTATATCTTCGTTCTGCAGGTCTTCGAATTTTAAATCCAGAAATCCACGCAGGTGTTTATGGGTATCGCAGACATCTATACCTTCAAGGCGCCTTGATGTTGCAGCCTCTATATTGACCTGAGGATGTTTTAACAGCAGGCGCATCAGTTCACCGCCTGTATATCCTGAACCTCCGATAATTCCGACATTAATCATGTTTTCCACATTAATATCTATATTTCCAATATTAATTAAGGTTGTTATCTCAAATGCTCATTGTTACTTTCACACCACTCGGATTAGCATTATTAAGCTAGAAGATATTCTATTACCACTAATAAAAGAGGAAAAAAATGACTCCATCAAAAACAATTTACCTGGCAGGTCCACTTTTTTCCGAGGCAGAACAGGATTTTAACCGTAAACTCAGGGACATTCTCGTCAAAAGAGGTTTTTCAGTGTTCTTACCACAGGAAGATTCAAATGACACCACAAGTATGAGGCATGCACAGAAACAGGAATATGTATTCGATAAAAATTGTAAAGCAATTGATAATTCAGATATTATCGTGGCAGTCCTTGATGGCGGGAGTGATGTGGATTCCGGCACTGCATGGGAACTTGGCTATGCATATTCAGAAGGAAAAGTAGTACTGGGACTTAAAACCGATTTCAGAACACTGGGTTCGGAGGGCACGGTAAACCTTATGATGGAAGTATCGTTAGATATACTTGTTTCTAATATTGATGGACTTCTAAAAGCCCTTGAAAAGTACCAGTGAACCATACAGCTAAACCTTGGGTTTGTTGGTGGATGGTAATGGAACTTAGCTTAACCCCAATTCCCGGAGTCGATTAATACTATCCATCATATCATCATTTTGTTTGCGAATCTCACCCTCAAATGTTTCCACAATGGTTTTTAATTGAACTGTGAGCGTATAGTGCTTCACAGGTCTGCCTTTACCATTTGTTTTTTTCTCATCCCGCTCAAGAATCCATCCACGCTCACGAAGCGGACGCATAGCAACACTGACTTCAGGTTGTCTCAATCCAGACGTACGTTCTATGGTTTGAGAAGTCAGTTCATCCCCACCCAATAAACAAGCAATGCATATTGCTTCTGTCCGCGGAACATTGAGATCCTGAAGTAGGTTGATAATTTCGTATTCAGTATCACTCAAGATATTAAAACTATTGTCCATCATTTATTTATTATTAGACTTCTAAGTTTATATAATTTATGTAGATATAATTATTTTTATTTGAATTAAACTCTTTACAGATACGAAGATAATTAAACATCCAAGCATCAAACTGGATAAAAATCCATACTTGGATAAAGGATACTTCAAATGGAGAAGGAACTATTTAAGAATAAGGAAAAAAAGGTCTTTATTAATGCATGAATTCCTTATATATTTTAATATGTTGTAATTG
>CAZQWP010000047.1:0-8911 GCA_964597005.1 uncultured Methanosarcinales archaeon
CTTAATAAAACATGTTTCTTATAAGTGCGAAAAGTTATAAATTATATACTATAAAAAAACAAAACATATAATTATTAATAATATAATAGCTTTAAAAAAGAATACAAATATAACTTTATATATAATGATGTACAAAATATGCTTAATACCTTTTAAAATGGGAAATATAATAGATTAAAAGGTGGAAGGGGTTAATATGAAACAATTTGAAGTAAAAATACTAGATGAACAAGACCGTCAGTATATAGATGCATTGAAAGGATTGGGCATGTCCCGCAATGTGGCAACCACACTCACTTTCCTTGTGAACGTACCGGAAGCATCGTCTCGGGAAATAGAGATCAGCACCGGTCTCAGACAACCAGAAGTTAGTGTTGCAATGCGGCTTATGCGTGAGAACCAATGGATAAATGTACACGACAAAAAAAGTATCGGAAAGGGAAGACCAACAAAAATATATTCACTGGTGGCTCCTGTTGATGCTATCATAAAACATTATGAACATAAGATATTATCAGAAACCCAGATGACCATGTCAGTGATCGACAAGTTAAAACACATAAGCAGGAATTTTGAATAAAATTTTATTTGGGGTTATGTTGTGGAACTTCTATTGGTCAGGTTAACAAGAACATTAGCAGGATCTTCTGACTTTTTTTTGGGAATGCAATATTAGATTAGTGATCTACCCACCGGATACTGTCCTTAGGATTGATAAATTGCCGGATATGACCGTTCCATCAAGTGGAACGGACTGTCCGTCTTTTAAAACAATAACTGTTTCTTGATTAATATCAAGCATCCTCAGTAAATCTTCGTAGGTTATGCCATCGTCGATTTCCAAGGTTTGTTCAGAAACTCCTCCTGAAAGTATTTTCAGGTTTACTGTTATGCTCACTTTACGGCTTCACCACCCTCCCCTGCCAGATCATTGAGGTTTTTCTGTATCAGTTTTTCCTCAAAGCCCATGTTTTTTTTTGTTCCTTTGCGTTCTGTATTTCGCTTCTGAAATTTCGACATACAAAATCACCTCAATAATTTATCAGTTGCGATGATAATTAACCTTTTCGGGATTTCCAATCAATGAAAGATTCAAATTGCATTTTTGACAAAATAGTTTCAAAATATACCTCATATCACATTCTAAAAAGTAAATGCCAATCAATGTGTACAAAACTTTAAATCATATCAGATGTGTAGTACCGCATGTTTCATTATCGGGACCATTTCCCGTAGGAATGTAGCTCTTAAAAAGAGCCGAACCATGAAACTCAAGATGAAACAAAGGTGAAATAAATTGTCAAAATCATTTTACGGATATATTAGAGACGCTTGGAAAAAACCCGACACTACTTACGTACACGACCTTAGATGGGGACGACTTCAAGAATGGAGAAAAGAAGGCTCAGTGACGAGAATTAAACGGCCTACACGTATTGATCGCGCACGATCCCTTGGATACAAGGCAAAACAGGGAATAATCGTAGTTCGTGCAAAAGTTCGACGCGGTGGTTTGCGGAAATCGAGATATGTGCGCGGAAGACGCACCCAACGCATGGGTAAAAACAAGATCACAGCTGGCAAGAGCATTCAAAGGATTGCTGAAGAACGTGCCGGTTGGAAGTATCCGAATATGGAAGTTCTGAATTCCTACTGGGTAGGCGAAGATGGAAAATTGAAATGGTACGAAGTAATTCTCTTGGACCCGAATCATCCTGTGATCAAAAGCGACAACAATCTCAAATGGGTTTGCAGCAACAAACATAAGGGACGTGTGTACCGCGGTAAAACCAGTGCAGGCAGGAAAGGTAGGGGTATGATGAAACGTGGAAAAGGTACCGAGAAGACCAGACCAAGCATAAGATCCCATCAGAGTAGAGGAAAGTGATCCATTATATTACACTGCGTGTTAGCGCACACTCAACTGAGGACAAGGCCAGAGTCAGAGATGCTCTGGACTTTTTTTTATTGAATTCTGTAGACAAAAGTGCTAGTTCCAATAAAGATAGCATGGTTGATGCAATAACTGTCCAGGGACATTATACGAATCCCATAACGATATTTAGTACACAGATAAAACGCAAATCTGACTGTCTTGCATTTGTCAGCTTTGTGCGGGATAACATGCAGCCGAATGATCTGGATAAACTTCGCACCGAAATGCCTGAAAGACTTGATGATGGTCAGGGTTTCCATCTCAGGTTTGACAAACAGGCAGCTTACTTAAACAAAGTGAAACTATCATCATCCTCCGATTCGATAGTTGCCAAGATGAAGATCGCAACGTATCCCCAGAACCGGAAGGAGGCGGGCAGGATTTTGGAGGGGTTATTTGGGTAAACCAAAGTTCTACGACCTAAATGTTCATTCAAGGCCGGATGGTGAAAGTACAATTGAGGAACTAACCGCACTTGCGAAACATTTTGGATACAGTGGGCTTGCAATCACTAACCATTCAAATACCGCTGTTAACCCTGTGGCAACTGGGACTGAAAATTTTGAGATATTAAGAGGTATTGAGATCGTGGCCACCAGTCCTTCAAAGCTCCATGGTCTTATTGGGAAATATCGTAAGAATGTTGATGTGCTAATAGTACATGGCGGAAATGAGAACATCAACCGTGCAGCAGTGGAAAATCCTAATGTGGATGTATTAGCACATCCGCAGATGGGTAGGCAGAGCGGCTTGAACCATATCCTTGCAAAATCGGCAAGTGAGAATAATGTAGCCATTGAATTCAATCTGAATGCGATCATAAAAGGACGTGGTGGTCGGAGGGTACAGACACTTTCCAACTTCCGGACAAACCTGAACATAGCGAGAAAGTATGACGTGCCGATGTTAATCACCAGCAATGCATCATCATATTTCGACATGCGCGCACCGAGAGAAATGATAGCTGTTGCTGGAATGTTTGGTATGAATAATGATGAGGCATCTTCAGCACTAAGTGCAACCGCAGCAGGAATTATAGAAAATAAGCGTTCAAATCCAGGATTTATCCGGGAAGGAGTGGAAGTAATAGGGGATAACGTACTGAAGAGTGCGGGTGATGCTTTATGAAAATACTACCACCCACAATGCGTCAGCGAAAGAGATACCTTGCATTTGAATTGATCTCAAAGGAGAAGATCAGCAGGGATGAGTTGATACGTGAGTTGTTCTCATCAATGGGTTCACTCGTAGGAGATGCTGGTTCAAGTGAATGCGGTATGAGATTACTTACATTTGAAGATTCAAAAGGTATAATACAATGTGCACACAGAAGAACTGAACAAACACGCGCTTCAATCGCCACGATTACAACTATAGGTGGCAAACAGATTCTAATCAATATTTTTGGAATATCGGGTACCGTTGCGACTGCAACTGAAAAGTATCTGAAAGGCGTTAAGGTATTTAACCTTGAAGAACAATCACATATAAATTGGTAGAAACGTTATTATACATTATTGTCACAGTCACAGATATAAAAATCAATAGGAGATGATGAGAGCATGCAAATGGCACCGCAAATGGGATACGATAGAGCAATTACTGTTTTCAGCCCAGATGGACGGCTCTTCCAGGTTGAATATGCAAGAGAGGCGGTCAAAAGGGGTACAACAGCAGTGGGAGTAAAAGTAAAGGATGGGGTAGTTTTACTGATAGACAAGAGAATTACAAGCAGATTGATCGAAGCCGAATCTATCGAGAAGATATTCCAGATCGATGACCATATTGGTGTTGCTACTTCCGGGCTTGTTGCCGATGCACGTGCGCTTGTTGACAGGGCAAGGGTTGAAGCGCAGATTAACAAAGTGTCATATGACGAACCCATTGGAGTTGAAGCCATCGCGAAAAAGATCTGCGACCATAAACAGACATACACACAGTACGGTGGAGTTCGTCCATATGGTACTGCTCTGTTAATTGCCGGCGTTGATGACCGCAAACCAAGACTGTTTGAAACCGATCCTAGTGGTGCACTTCTGGAATACCGGGCAACAGCCATCGGCGCAGGCAGAAATGCAGTGATGGAAGTATTTGAGGAAAGTTATAACGATGATATGGATATGAATGCTGCCATAATGCTTGGTATGGAAGCACTTTATAGTGCAATTGAAGGAAAATTCGATGCAGCTACTCTTGAAGTCGGTACAGTTACACTTGAGGACCGGCAGTTCCGAAAACTTTCATCGAAGGAAGTGGCAACATTTGTAAATCAGGTTCTTGAAAAACATAAGGAAAATGAATCTGATAAAGAGCAAGTTGATGAAGAGACATCTGAGTAACTTAAAAATATAGATCTAAGATTGGTTTTTGAGTATAAAGAAGGTGTGTAAGATGGTGTCTCTTGACGAAGCTGTAACTGCAAGGCTAAAAAAAGGCAGCAAACATTTTGAAGTTCTTGTTGAACCGGATGGTGCCTTGGCACTCAAAAGAGGCGATGATATGAAAATTGAAGATATCCTTGCAGTTGAATCCATATTTGAGGACATAGCTCGGGGTGACCATGCACCAGAATCTGATCTTACCAATGCATTTGATACGACCGATGTGTCTGAGATCGCAAGATACATAATACTACATGGTGAACTCCAGCTTACAAAAGAACAGAGACAGCAGATATTAGAAGAAAAAACCAAACAAATTGTAAATACCATTGCGCAGAATGCGATTAACCCACAAACAAGAGCACCACATCCACCATCGCGGATTCAAAAAGCAATGGAAGAAGCAAAAGTTCACATCGACCTGACTAAAAGCGTGGATGAACAGGTTAAGATCGTGATGAAGGCAATTCGCCCCATCATACCTATTCGTTTTGAAGAAGTGGACATTGCTGTTAAGATCCCTGCCGAATATGCAACAAAATCATACGGTGATATTGCAAAATTCGGCACACTGCGTAAGCAGGAATGGCAAAATGACGGGGCATGGGTAGCTGTGATCCGGATGCCAGCCGGGATACAAAATGATTTTTACGGCCTCATTAATCGTTTAACGAAAGGTGATGCCGAGACTAAACTACTATAAGAGGTTACCGCATGGGACGAAAAATAGTCATCCCTGGCCAATTTTTATCGGATGATGAAAAATATGCCGGGATGGGAACATATGTTAAAAACGGAAAAGTATATTCTCTTTTATACGGGATATTAAATGATAAAAATAAACTTTCTGTGGTGCCGTTTTCTGGGAAATACATCCCTTCCCGTAGGGATTTGATTGTCGGCACTGTTATACTGATCACTCCTTCGAACTGGATATTTGAAATAGGTTCGCCCTACGATGGATTACTTCATGTATCCGAATATCCAAGACGTGTTGAATCATCTAAAATGCGGAGTATAATGAATGTTGGAGATTCTGCGATCCTCCGCATAAAGGATGTGAACACAAATATGAAGGTTGAACTCACTCTCCGCGAGCGAGGTCTGGGGCCAATTAATGATGGCCGCATAATTGAAATTATGCCAATGAAGGTGCCGCGTGTGATCGGTCACAGTGGTTCAATGATCTCAATGCTTACGAAAGAGACAAAATGTGAGATATTTATTGGACAGAATGGAAGGATATGGATCAAAGGTAAAGATGGTGATATGGATGATCTAGCTAAGGCTATTGACATGATCATCCGTGAATCACATGTTCCGGGATTAACCGAAATGGTCTTCCAGTTTTTAAAAAACAAAAGAGATGTTGAAACAGAGTTAGAACCAGATGAATCATTAGAAGATGAACTGGATGCTCAAACTATTGACAATAATGGGGAAATACCTGATGAAACATCACGGAAGATTGATATGTTGTTAGATGCGGCGGATGATTAATTATTATGTATGTTCTCCTTATTGAGTTGAAGGGAAAGAAAGAGATTAAATTGGAGATTAAATTATGAGCAATAAACCAGAGAAGTTTATCGACGAAAATGGATTGCGTCTTGATGGCAGGCGCGTTGACGAGATGAGACCGATGACAATGGAGATCGGAGTGCTATCCAGAGCCGATGGTTCCTGTTATCTTGAGTGGGGGAAAAATAAGGTGTTAGCAGGTGTATTCGGACCACGGGAATTGCATCCTCGTCGTCTGCAGCGTCCGAATGTTGCACTCATAAGGTACAGGTACAATATGGCTGCGTTTTCGGTAGAGGATAGAGCACGTCCGGGCCCGAACAGGCGTAGTACTGAGATATCAAAGGTCAGCAGCGAGGCTTTTACACCGGTCATAATGACAGAATTATATCCAAGTGCCGTTATCGATGTCTTAGCAGAAGTGCTCCAGGCAGATGCGGGAACAAGGACGGCGGCCATCAATGCTGCAACTATAGCACTGGCTGAAGCTGGCATCCCAATGAAAAGTCTTGTAGCTGCGTGTGCAATTGGTAAAGTGGATGGTCAGCTTGTGGTTGATCTAAACAAAGACGAGGATAATTATGGTGATGCCGATCTTCCGATTGCGTTCACTCAGGACGGGGATATTACATTGCTCCAGATGGATGGAAACCTCACACAGGATGAACTTAAAGAAGCTATTGGAATGGCACAAAAAGCCTGTGAGCAGATTTTCGAACTTCAGCGAGAAGTTCTGTTAAACAGATTCGGAAAGCCAGATGAAATTGAACAACTGGCAGAAGAAACAGAGCCCGAACCAGAGGTTGAATCTGATGAAGAAACAACTGATGAGGAAATTGCCAGTGAACTTCAAGAAGATGAAGCAGAAGCACCATCTGAAGAAGATATCCCTGAAGAGGAAAACGATGATGAGGTTGATGAAAATGCCGTTGATGAAGAAGTAGGGGGTGAAAAAGATGGGCAATGAAGTGATGACAAGACTTGCAAAAGATTATGTATATAACCTGATGCTTAAAGGAGAGCGCAAAGATGGGCGATCTTTTGATGAGATACGTGATATTAATCTTGAGACAAATGTCATTCAGAAAGCAGAAGGTTCTGCAAAAGTACAGTTAGGCGCGACACAGGTCTTAGTTGGTATAAAGCTCCAGATAGGAAAGCCATTCCCGGATTCACCTGATAAAGGTGTGATTATTACAAGCCTTGAATTAAATCCAATCGCTTCACCCAGCTTTGAGGCGGGTCCACCAAGGGAAAAAGCAATTGAGATGGCGCGTGTGGTAGACCGTGGAATTCGTGAATCTGGCGCAATTGATTTAAATAAGTTGTGTATTACGGAAGGAGAAGAAGTCTGGATCGTATTCATTGATATACATGTGTTAAATGACGAAGGCAATATCGTGGATGCCTCATCTCTTGCTGCTATTGCAGCTCTTATGACAGCAAATATCCCATTAGAGCGCGAAGGCCGTGGTGATGATATGATGATGCCGGTACGTGAGATGCCAGTAGGTGTCACACTGGTGAATATCGGTGGAGAGATGATGGTCGACCCCGTAAGAAATGAAGAAGAGATTTGCGAAACAAAGTTGACAGTCGTATCCAATCAGGATGGCTCTATATGCGCTATGCAGAAAAGCGGAGAAGGTGTGCTTTCGGTAGAACAGATACTACTGGCAGTTGATATCGCATGCAAGAAGGCTGCAGAGATCCGGGAAAATCATTTACTGAACATATAATGGATATGGAAGGAGGATTATCGCCATGGCTAAAAAATATACACGTAAAGGGCGTGTGACCAGATCCGCCGGCAGGTTTGGCACACGATATGGTAGAAGAGACCGAAAGTTAGTTGCGGATTTAGAAGAGCGCATGAGAATGCCGCATAAATGTGCAAGATGTGCGCGTCCTAATGTGAAAAGAGTTGGTACTGGAATATGGAAATGTTCCAAGTGCGGCTATACCTTTGCAGGTGGAACGTATCTTCCTAACACAACAGTCGGAAAGACCGTTTTGCGCTCCGTAAAAAAAGCTATAGAACGGGTAGAATAGGATTAATATGGGCTACAAATGTACTCGATGCAAGCGAGATGTTGAGATCGATTATGAGTATACAGGAATCCGATGCCCCTACTGTGGGCACCGGATACTTGTAAAAGAGCGTCCAACCTCGATCAAGCGCATCACGGCAGAATAAGATAAGAAGTATGTTGATTACTTCTTCTCGCAAGCCATCTGCAATAACACGTATTCTGTGCAAACAGCTGGCGTCGTTTCTCAACTGTGATTATATAAATCGCGGTAAAAAGAGTATTGGCGAGGTGCTATACCTTGTGGAGGGGAAAACCCTTCTGGTAGTCGGGGAATATCATGGTAATCCCGGAAGCATCACTTTATTTGATGGGGAAGGAGAGTGTTTGCTCTCACTTCCTATAAATGCAGCATTTCCTTCAGGATTTAAATATACCAAGCTTAAAGAAGTAAAACCGGTTATCGAAGGTACTTCTAAGCTTACCAGTGCGATTGCTTCAGCTTTTTCCCTTGAATATGGAGGGAATACCCCAAACTTGCGCAGCATTCAGGTAGATGATGATAAAATTGATTTTTTAGATTCTAACAAACTTATTTTCAGAATGCACGTCAAGAGTTCCAGATCAAATGTTGGGAAAGGTAATCTAAGTTGAAAGTCACAGCAGAATTCATTTTTGAGACGGAAGGTGCAGATTCCATCTACAAAGCTGTTTTGCCTGAACTCGAAACCCCTGTGTCCGACAGGTCGGTTATTGGAATGTCGGCGAGGGGTTCAAACCTCGTCTTAAACGTTGAGACAGACGATGTCATATCCATGAGATCAGCCTTAAACACGTGGTTCAGGCTAATCCAGATCGCAAATGGGGTTTTGCAGGCTGCAGACTCGACAATTAAGCAAGGTTAAGACTTCAGATGGTAACTGATTGAACTACTCCACACTTATGCATGAAGATTCTTACAAATAACTACAAGTTGTAGCCCTGTTTATAAATTATCGAGAAATTCCCGATAGCCTGTCCAATTGGCATTTTGTGATAGGTAA
>CAZQWP010000048.1:0-8824 GCA_964597005.1 uncultured Methanosarcinales archaeon
TTTGCTACTAACTGATCTAAACATTTAATATGCCTCACTAAAAGGTTTCTGACTTTCTAATGCATCATCAACACACGATGCTTTTATATTAAACATTGATATTAATTCTCTCTGCATTTAAAATGAGCAAGTACAATGAAAAAAAGTGATCCTGTGCAAAGATCGAAGGGAATAAGCCGGGAACTGTACATAGTTTCATTATCACGTTTCTTTGAAGATGTAGGCACCGGGATGCTGATAACGCTCATCCCCCTCTACATCGTCGACCTTAACTCATTGTATCTCCCGGACATGCCACTTATGCTTAAAGCCGGTATCGTGATGACGGTTTTCGGACTGTTCAATGCCATCTCACAGCCCATCATGGGCAGGCTGTCGGATAGGCTAGACCGTAGAAAACCGTTCATAATCTTTGGACTGGTGGGTTATACCATCTTTTCGTTCATGTACGCCCACGTCACGAACTACGAGCAGCTGCTGGTACTTAGGATCCTTCAGGGCATTACCGTCGGAGCAACGATACCTGCGATAATTGCAATGGTGACACACCTGTCCACACCTTCCACAAGGGGCAAAGCTGTTGGAATATACACCACCATCCGTGGAGCAGGGTTCGGCACAGGACCAATCATTGGAGGTGCCATTGCGACATATTACGGTTTCAATACCGGTTTTTATGTCTGTGCAGCCCTTGGTCTTGTGAGCTTTGCACTGGTCAACCTTCTTGTTAAGGAAACCCACAGCAATAACATTGAAGAAGAACAGGATGTGGATGCCAGGAACGGTTACGGCTCGATTCTCATTTTAGCAGGTGCCATGTTCATGATGATGGTAGGTATCATGATGATCGTTGCACTCCTTCCGGAATATGAGGTGCGCCTTGAAGCATCGGAATTTACACTGGGCATTGCAGTGTCTGCATATATGCTTGCACGTTTGCTATTCCAAACACCAATGGGTTCCCTTTCCGATAAGATCGGCAGGAAAAAACTGATCGTAGGAGGACTCCTCCTGAGCGCTCCCCTTGTGATCGGTACAGGCTATGTGACAACCATCAACCAGCTTATACTGCTTCGCGCCATGCAGGGATTTACTATCGCTGCCATCGATACACCTGTAATTGCACTGGCTGCTGACCTCTCCGGAGGAGGAGAGATAGGTTCAAAACTCAGCATGATCACCACAGCCTATGCAGCAGGCATGGCGGTAGGTCCCATCTTTGGCGGGCTCCTGGCAGGATATGTGACCTTTGAGACACCCTTTTTCGTATGTGCGGCACTGATGCTCATTTCAGGCGCCATCGTGTGGAAAAAAGTAAGTGAACCGCAGCGGCACTTTGATATGCAGCGTCTTGAGCATAGTGATATAATCTGATAGATGGATGCAGCACCCTTTTGAGGCACGGTCATTTTTTCTCTGCCATCTGATCTACTTTTTCTGACAGCTTTTCCACCGTTTCACGCATCTTCATAAGTTCGTCCTGTACCTCAACAATCTTGTTGTACATGGGACTGCGGTTGTCTTTTATTGCCTGCTCCTGCGAAAAACGCTGTTTGCTCGGGAAGACGTACACGTAAGTAATCCACATTCCGATAAATGCCACAACAAACATTCCCAGCAAAAATAACATGTAATCGGGAAAGATCCTGCGCATGAACGTATCTCCTGAACTGTAGTACTGCAACCGCGTTATCATCAGGAAATTGAGCAGTGAAAAAAGGAACATAGTCTCACCTACAATGATAAGTAACCCCCCGACCCGGGTGGATATTTTTTTCTGTTCAGGAACCATTTTTTCAAACACCGCATTCACCGTTTTAAAAGATGTTTATCATGTGATATATAATTTATGTGAATTAAATAATATAAAAGTAATACAACAAATTCAGGAAAGTATATACTATAGTCAATGCAAATATACACACTACATCAGATATAACATGTGGGAGAGAACGTTTATGGTGAAAATGATAAGGGAATCCCTAAAAGAACAGGGTCTGTTTGAGCCGCCTGAAGATTTTGTGAAACAGGCAAATATGAACGATCCCGATATTTACCGGCGGGCAGAAGAGGATTTTGAAGGGTTCTGGGAAGAACTCGCAGAGAAGGTGGAATGGTACAATCGATGGGAGACTGTGCTGGAATGGAAACCCCCTTATGCCAAATGGTTTGTGGGCGGCAGTTTGAACGCCTCTTACAATTGCCTTGACCGCCATATCGAGAAACGCGGTGATAAGACCGCCATCCTGTGGGAAGGCGAGATTGGGGAAGTAGACACATACACATATCGAGAACTGCTTGATGCCACAGCACGGTTTGCAAACGCCCTTAAAGGGCTCGGCGTCAAAAAAGGTGACATCGTCAGCATATACCTGCCCATGATCCCGGAAGCTGTGGTCGCCATGCTTGCCTGCGCCAGGATTGGTGCACCCCATAGTGTGGTGTTCTCTGCATTCTCTGCCGATTCACTTGCACAGCGTATGAACGACGCAGAGAGTAAATATTTGATAACATGCGACGGGTATTATCGGCGTGGTAATGTGATCGACCACAAAGGAAAGACCGATGAAGGACTGGATAAAGGAGAAAACATTGAGAAGGTAGTAGTGGTCAAACACGCAGGTAACGACGTATCAATGCAAGCAGGGCGTGACGTGTGGTGGCATGACATTGTCGAATCTGCAGACCCTTCCTGCGAACCGGAGGTCATGGATTCGGAGGATATGCTCTTTTTAATGTATACGAGCGGTACAACCGGCAAGCCCAAAGGAGTTGTGCATACCACTGGTGGATACATGGTAGGCACCACAGTGACGGCAAACTGGGTATTTGACCTTAAAGAGGATGATATCTACTGGTGCACTGCCGATGTCGGATGGATCACAGGACACTCGTATATTGTCTACGGTCCGCTCTCGAACGGGGCAACCGTTGTAATGTATGAAGGTGCACCCGATTACCCGGATAAGGACAAGATCTGGGAGATCGTTGAAAAGCACAAGGTTACGATATTTTACACCGCACCCACCGCTGTCAGGATGTTCATGAAATGGGGTTCGCAGTGGCCCCAGATGCACGACCTTTCCACAATACGCCTGATTGGTAGCGTGGGCGAGCCGATCAATCCCATAGCATGGTTGTGGTACCATGAAACGATTGGGGACGGCAGGTGCCCGCTTGTGGATACATGGTGGCAGACCGAAACAGGGATGGCACTTCTGACACCGCTTCCAGGAATAACCAGCTTAAAGCCCGGAAGTGTGACCAGACCGTTCCCCGGGGTCAAGGCTGCGGTTCTGGATAATGCTGGCAACGAAGTACCACGTGGAGAAGGAGGATTCTTGGCTTTACTGGCTCCCTGGCCAAGCATGATAAGGACCGTCTACAAAAATGAACAGCGGTACCTGGATACGTACTGGAGCAAATGGGGTACAGGAAAGTATCTGTCAGGTGATGGGGCACGCCAAGACGAGGACGGGTATTTCTGGATACTAGGACGTGTGGATGATGTGATCAAGGTTGCCGGGCACCGCCTCGGGACAATGGAACTGGAAAGTGCGCTAGTATCCCATCCATCGGTAGCAGAGGCTGCCGTTGTTGGCATGTTTGAAGAGATAAAAGGAGAAGTCATCTTCTGTTATGTAACACCCAAGTCGGATGCGGTTGAGAGTGAGGAACTTAGAAAGGAATTAAGCGAATATGTTGTCAAGATGATTGGTCCGATTGCACGACCTGAGGGTATCGTCTTTGCAGATGAACTGCCAAAAACAAGAAGCGGGAAGATCATGAGACGAATCCTGAAAGCGATCGTGGACGGTAAGGAAGTAGGTGATATTACGACGCTCCAGAACCCGGAGGTAGTCGAAGTCCTTAAAAGAAAAGTTAAAGAAGAGGTCGCACATTGAACCTGTAGCAATAATATAGAGGAAAAAATGCATTCAGACGAAACACAAAACAAACTCCAGAACCCGATCAGACATGCAAAGATAAGATCCAATATGAGCGTGGACCAGCTTATCCGCGAATTCGATGGTTGTGCATTCGGGGCTGGACGCCTGGCAGAGGCGGTTGATGTCTACTGTGAAATGCTCACAGGCAATACCACAAAATTTTTCGGGCTTGCGGGTGCAATGGTTCCGGCAGGGATGCGCAGTATTGTTGCAGACCTTATCCGGGACGGGTACATCGATGTACTAGTGACCACCGGTGCCAATATGGTTCATGACATTGTGGAATCACTTGAACTTCACCATTACAAGGGTACCGATGTGACGGATGATGTGGAACTCAAGAACGAGGAAATTAACCGGATATACGACGTTTTCCTGCCAGAGCATCATTTTACGGATTTTGAGAAGAAGATACAATCAATCTTCGAGGACCTAAGTGAAGATACAATCTCCATACGTGAACTCCTGACACATATCGGTAAGAACCTTGATGATGATAACTCGATCCTCAAGAGTGCGGCAGATATGGGTGTTCCCATCTACTGCCCTGCCATCCAAGACAGCATAATCGGGCTTCAGGCATGTCTGTACAAGGAATCAAAACCGATAAACGTGGATGCATTTGCTGATATGCACGAGTTCATTGACATCTGCTTTGAAGCAGAAATGGCGGGTGCTATGCTAATCGGTGGCGGCGTTCCCAAGAACTATATCTTCCAGTCAATGCTTGTGACTCCCAAAGAATTCGATTATGCCATACAGCTAACAATGGACACCCCGGAAACTGGAGGTTTGAGCGGGGCAACCCTTGATGAAGCACGCTCATGGGGCAAGGTCGGCGAGACTGCTCGCTCTGTAACGGTATATGGGGATGCCACCATTACACTTCCGATCATTGTGGCTGCGGTGCGGAGCCGGTTGAATATTGATACTACTGTTTGAATACCAAAGAACTTTTAATAAAGGAGACAAATTATTAATGTTGTATTGGCAATCAAAACATTGATTTAATAGGTATCATTCTAAAGTTGCCGGATGTTTTACCTATGATATCAGAAAATAATATAAAAATAATTATACGATGTGCAAAAAAATATAATGCTGCCTCAGTTATTCTATTTGGTTCCTCGGTAACAGATGATAAAGAATCCAATGACATCGACATTGGAGTAAAGGGAATCGAACCCAGTTTATTCTTCAAGTTTTATGCTGAAGTATTTAAAAATATGTCAAAATCTGTTGATCTTGTAGATTTGTCCAGAAAATCATTGTTCAATGACCTCGTTGAAGAAGATGGAGTAAAAATATATGGATAAATTGCACAGACAAATTCTTGCAGAAACAGATAACTTTTTGAAAAACGAAAGTCAATTTAAAGGACGAATCTAATGAACAAGAACACCCGCTTAATACTTGCCCTTGACGTGACCGACAGGGACAGTGCACTCAGGATTGCACAGGATGTCAGCGAATACGTGGATGCAATTAAGATCGGATACTCGCTTGTTCTGGCAACAGGGCTTGGTATCGTAAAAGACCTATCACAATATGCACCAATAATCGCAGATTTCAAGGTTGCGGATATCCCGAACACAGACCAGTTGATCTGCGAACAGGTCTTCAAAGCCGGTGCGAATGCGATTATAGTTCACGGTTTCACGGGCCGGGACAGCCTTGATGCGTGTGTCAATACCGCGCGTGAGAGTGGCAAGGACGTGTATGTAGTTGCAGAGATGAGCCATCCGGGTGGAGCCGAGTATTTCCAGCCGATTGCCGGATCGATTGCAAAGATGGCAGTTGAAGCAGGGGCATCGGGTGTTGTGGCACCAGCAACGCGCCCGGAACGTGTTAGCTATATACGAAAGATAATCGGAACCGGACTGTCCATCATCTCACCGGGTGTGGGAGCTCAGGGCGGGAGTGCTGCTGATGTCATCGGGGCGGGCGCAGACTGGGTGATCGTTGGTCGAACTATTTATCAATCGGATTCACCAAAGGATTCGGCAGCAAAGATTGTTGCTGAAATGCAAGATTGAGATTTTTACGTGCCTGTGATGAGAAAACGGTTCTGATCCATGATGAACCCTATGAGTTCTGAGGCACGCTATTTTTGAAGGTTCTGTAACCAAACTTTAATCATAAAATGTACAGGAGTTACAGACCTGCCTTCTAACGATGGTGCCGTTACTTTAATAACTACCCAGTCACTTCCAATGACCACAGATGAAAAACAATGCTTTTGAGGATAAGATGCCAGAGATTCTAGCTCCAGCAGGTGACCTTGACGCTCTTACAGGTGCGATTAAAGGCAGGTCAGACGCTGTTTACTTTGGTGTCAAGGACTTTAACGCACGATGGGGCGCGGATAACTTCACGATCGATGAACTGGAAAGTGCGATTGATCTCGCACACTCACACGGTGTCCTTGTCTATATGGCCTTTAACATACCTGTTAAACAGGATGAACTGCAGGACGCCCTTGACATAATAGACCGTGCCTATGCCTCTGGCATCGATGCAATAATACTGCAGGACATCGGCGTATTGAGGCTTCTCAAAAATATCTACCCCGACCTTCAACTCCACGCAAGCACCCAGATGACAATACATAACAAGGAAGGTGTCGATTATGTTGCAGACCTCGGAGCAACACGTGTCATACTGGCAAGGGAACTCAACACCAGCGAGCTAAAAGACATCGTGGATAGTTCCGACATCGGGATGGAGGTGTTCATTCACGGTGCACTTTGTTATTCGTATTCCGGTAGATGCCTTTTTAGCAGTTTCCTAAGCGGTAGGAGTGCAAACCGTGGAGCATGTGCCCAGCCATGCAGGAAACGTTACAATTTTGTGGTAGACGGACGGAAGATCCCCAATAAAATAATAGGCGACTTTCCAATAAGCTGTGCCGAACTCTGCACCCTATCAGGAATCGATGATATCGTAAAAACTGGTATCATGAGCCTTAAGATAGAAGGCAGGATGAAAAAACCCGGGTATGTGACAGGAAGCACAGGGGTTTACAGAAGCGTGGTCGAGGATATCAAAAACAGAAATAATCCCTCCCAAAATGATATGGAAGCAAGAGAAAAAGAACTTGCAAAACTGTTCTACAGGGGTTTTACAAAGGGGTTCATACTGGGTGAAAAGGACGTTACACACCCGAAGTTCAGTTCAAATTACGGTGTGTTCATCGGTGAGGTCATGGACATCTCACATTACAGGTACACCACCAGCCTGACCATAAAGCTGCTTGAGGATATCCATGTAAAGGACGGTATCGGGATACTCACCGCAACCGGCATGTTCGGCTCAACGATAAATGCCATGACCGGATGTGACGGAGAACGTGTGAAAAATGCAGGAAAGGACGAAGTGGTCAACCTTGATATAAGTTCAAAGACCGGCAAGACCGTAAATATCGGGGACGAGGTGTATCTCACAACAGATACCCAGCTTCTGAACAGGTTGCAGGAAACAGCGCTGAAAACGTGTCTTGTAAGCATTAAAGTAACTGCCAGAAAAGATGAGAATCTTACGGTAGAGTTTAAAGGAGAAAGAGGTTGTGTGGATCATCACGATGATTACGTTATCCAGCAATCCAGAAAAGCCCCCACCACCGAAGACCAGATCAGGACCATCATGGAGAGACTGGGTGACACCCCATTTGTTGCAGAAGGTATTGAAATCGATGCAGACGAAGATATCTTTATTCCGATTGGTGTCCTCACAAATGCACGACGTGAAGCTTCAGACCTGCTGTTGCAAAAGACCATAGATTCTTACAAAAGGGAACGCAAGAATCCCGGGCTGCCGGACTTAAAGAATCTTTGCATCGGACAAAAAAAGTGCATTGAAAGCGTAGCTCCAGAACCCCTCAACAACGGAGATGTGAATGATCCTCTTCTAAGCGTTGAAGTGAAAAACGCTGACTGCCTGCTGTATGCAGCAGAAGCCGGTGCCGACATTATTTATATTCCAATTGGAAAATTCGAGAGCGTAACAGAACCAAAGAATGAAAATTGGATAAGGGACCTTAAAGATCAGGGAGTCGAGATTGTCTTTATAATATCCCAGATCACTCACGACCACGAACTAACATCACTGAAACCACTGATAGAAAAGGTAAGCAAGGCAGGTTTTACTGTTGCCTGTTCTAACCTCGGAGCTGTGCAGGTAGCAAGAACACTGAACATACCATTCGTTGCACAGAAGGAGCTAAACACCTTTAACCTGTTCACAGCAGGTACCTTCTATAATTCAGGAGCGTGCAGGGTAACGCTTTCAAGCGAATTGAACCTGGACGAGATAACCTCCGTCTGCAATGAACTGGAAGATTGCGAAGGAGAAGGTCAGGTTGAGATCGTAGTACATGGCCGAGAACTGCTGCTTATAACTGAAAACGACCTCCTGAAACCGCTCATTGACGGAAAGATCGTAACTGACAGCAGTGAAGTACTACTTGTTGACCAGCAGGACCACAGCTTCCCTGTTAAACGGTGGGACACACGAACGCTAATATACAACTCAAAAGTGCTTTGCATGCTTAATGATGTTGAGCGTTTAAAAGAATCTGGTGCAAACGTGCTCCGGCTTGATCTTTCCCTGAACAGCAAAAAAGAGGTTCAAAGGATCACAAAGGCATATAAAAGCGCACTTATGGGAAAAGGTGTCAAGATGAACTGCAATAAGGACGATGCATATACAAAAGGGCATTACTTCAAAGGCATTTGATGAACGTTACTCCCACATTTCAATCACCCTGTCCACCAGAGTATCCAGAAAGCTTTCCTTGTAGGTTATCAGCAAATTAATGATCTCCTCTTTTTCGATCCGGACATTGTAGCTCTTGAATCTCCCTTCTTTAACTGATC
>CAZQWP010000049.1:0-8796 GCA_964597005.1 uncultured Methanosarcinales archaeon
GTAAGGTCAAGTCCTTAAATAAAACAATCGAAAGAGATAATACCTAATGCCACAAAATTGAAAGCTGGTGATAGTTATCGCTTCAGTTATCGTGGTTGAAAGATTGCAAAAGAGCTTTGGAGAACTTATTGCTGTGGATGAGGTGAGTTTTACTGTTGAGGTGGGGGAAGTCTTTGGATTTCTTGGTCCAAATGGTGCCGGTAAGACCACTGCCATGAAAATGATCCAGTGCATAAGCCCTAAAAATGGTGGAAAACTGCTGGTCTTTGGTATGGAAGTGGATACACATCCTCGTGAGATCAAAAAACTACTGGGAATAGTACCTCAGGAAAATAATCTTGACCCTGATTTCACGGTCTATGAGAACCTTCTGGTCTATTCGAGATATTTTGATATATCTCGTCAGGACGCGGAAAAGATAATAGATGAACTTCTGGATTTCGTCCAGCTTAAGGAAAAGAAAGACACTATGACCGATATCCTATCTGGAGGCATGAAAAGACGCCTAGTTCTGGCAAGGGCACTTATCAACCGTCCTCAACTGTTGATCCTTGATGAACCCACTGTTGGACTTGACCCACAGGCAAGACACCTCATGTGGAACAAACTGAAAAGCCTGAAGTCGCAGGGTGTCACCATCCTACTCACTACCCACTACCTTGAAGAAGCTGCGTACTTATGCGATAGGCTTGTGGTCATGGACCATGGCAGGATACTGGTAGAAGGAAAACCTGATGAACTTATCAGGAAATACATCGGAACCGATATTGTGGAGGCTGAGAACGAAACTGTGGTGATTGAGTGTCTGGAAAAGAACAATGCCAGTTATGAAGTGATTGGTGATATGGTACAGATATACACCAGTAACCCGCAGAAGACCACGGACTATCTTTTAAAGGAATGCACACTTCACAAGATTACCGCCCGCTCTGCAACCTTAGAAGATGTGTTTTTAAAACTTACAGGGCGAAAGCTCAGGGAGTGATCAGTATGTCCTATTTCCAAATTCCAAAGCTCAGTTACAGGATGTCGATGGTCTGGCTCCGGAATAAGGATGTGTTCATGAAAACACTTGCACTGAACTTCCTACCGCCTTTCCTTGAACCACTGTTATATCTTTTTGCACTTGGTTTCGGGCTGGGAATGTTTGTTGAAAATATCGAAGGTGTATCATATGCCAGATTTATTGCCCCTGGCCTTGTCTCTGTAACCATCATGTATGCATCTTTTTTTGAGTGCACCTACGGTTCATATGTGCGGATGTATTACCAGAAGACCTTTGATGCCATAATCGCAACGCCCCTAAGCATTGAAGACGTTATTGCAGGCGAAATTCTCTGGGGTGCCACACGAAGCTGCATAAATGCCTCCATAATGCTGCCGGTTATTGCAGCCTTCGGGCTGATCGAACTGCCCCATTCCCTGCTGATAATACCCTTTTCCTTTTTAGGCGGATTGGTTTTCGCATCCATTGCCATGTGTTTCACAGCCATCATTCCCAACATAAATTCCCTTACCTACCCGACTACCCTATTCATCACCCCGATGTTTCTGTTCAGTGGCACCTTTTTCCCTCTTTCCGTCCTGCCTGAACCGATCCAGTATTTTGCCCTTGCGCTACTGCCGCTCACACATGTGGTAAATATTGTACGAGCACTGACATTTGCTGATCTCAATCAATTCCTGATATTCGATCTGGGATGGCTGGTTATTGTTTCCCTTATATTTTTTGTGCTTTCAATAAACCTCATGAAAAGAAGACTTATCGTATAGGATTCTGCTACTTTGGATATGCAAAGACAAAAATACTAACACATGAATAAATCCAGCAAACCAATTTTCCCTGTGGAGAAAAAATGAGCAAACTGACACCTGCCATGCAGCAGTACTACGATGCAAAAAAAGAATACAGCGATGCACTGATATTCTTCAGGATGGGTGATTTTTACGAATCTTTCGGGGAAGATGCTAAGACCATTGCAAGGGAACTCGAGATCACACTCACAACACGTGGCAAAGACAGGGATGACGAAAAAATGCCTCTTGCGGGAATTCCCTACCATGCTATTGATACATACCTCCCCCGCCTCATAAAAAAAGGATACAAGGTAGCCATATGTGAACAACTTGAAGACCCGAAAAAGGCGAAAGGTGTTGTCAAAAGAGGGGTTGTTCGAGTAGTAACACCCGGCACAGCAATGGATCCATCCATGTTTGCAGATGCTGCTAACAATTACCTTATGGCAGTTTCAGGAAATGGCAGAGATTTTGGCATCTCCTTTTTAGACGTCTCAACAGGTGAGTTCCTCACAACACAATTTTCCGATGAGCCACCATTTGACAGGATCGCAGGGGAAGCTGCACGCATGAGACCAGCCGAGTGTATCATGCCACCATCGCTGTTTGGAAACTCTGCCATTGTTGAACGGCTGAAAGAGACGAAGATCATCCTTCACGAGTTCGATCCCAATGCATTTGACATGGATGGTTCAAAAGAACGACTTGTGCAGCATTTCAGTGTTGCCACACTGGAAGGGATGGGATGCGAGGGACTGCCATATGCAATATCATCCGCAGGTGCTGCCCTTCAGTATGCACTTACTACACAGATGAGGGAATTACTACACATCCACGCCCTCATGACCTATTCTGATTCCGAGTTTATGGTACTGGACTCTATCACACTCCGAAACCTTGAGATCATCAAAAACGTACGTGGTGATGAGGACGATACATCGCTCTTGAATATTGTGGACGAGACAAAGACCCCCATGGGAAGCAGGCTGCTTCGAAAATGGCTGCTCAAGCCCCTGATCTCTGTTAAGGATATCAACAAACGTCTCGACGCGGTAGAGGAGCTGACCAGTAACACACTCAACCGCATTGATATCCGCTCCCACCTTTCCTATGTCCGTGATATCGAGCGGCTCATCGGAAGGATTACATACGGCAACTCCAACGCACGGGACCTTCAAGCATTGAAAAATTCCCTAGAAGCTGTGCCGGTAATAACCGATTCTCTTACAGGCATGAGATCAGACCTTCTTGAAAGTATCAGAGAAGGGCTTACAAATTTTACCGAACGAGAGGAACTGGTTGATCTGATCGAACGCGGGATTGTAGACGAGCCGCCTGTGAGTGTCAGGGAAGGGGGGATGATAAAGCCTAATTATAACGAAAAGATGGATGAGTTGAAGGACATGTCTAGAGACGGCAAGGTATGGATCGCCTCATTCCAGCAGCAAGAACGTGAGCGTACTGGAATTAGATCGCTCAAGGTGGGTTACAATCGGGTATTCGGATACTACATCGAAGTCACAAAAGCCAATATCCAGCAGGTTCCGGACGACTACATCCGAAAACAGACCATGACCAATGCCGAGAGATTCTATACACCCGACCTTAAGGAACGTGAAGATCTGATCCTCTCAGCTGATGAGAAAAGCGTGGCTCTTGAGTACGAATTGTTTTCCGGGATAAATTCCGTTGTCGCTGAACATTCAAGAGAGCTCCAGCAAACCGCTGCCCTTATCGGAGAACTCGACGTGCTCACAAACCTTTCTGAAGTTGCGGTGAACAATAATTACGCAAGACCTGCCATCACCAACGACTGTAAGATACTTATCCGGGACGGGCGGCATCCGGTTGTGGAAAACACCGTGCCCGGTGGTTTTGTTCCCAATGATACCGAAATGGACTGCACGCAGAACCAGTTCATGATAATAACGGGTCCGAACATGGCAGGTAAATCAACGTACATGCGCCAGATCGCACTAATAATCATCATGGCACAAGCTGGCTCGTTTGTCCCTGCGTCCCACGCATCCGTGGGAATTGCTGATAGGGTGTTTACCAGGATCGGGGCATTTGATGACCTTGCAAGCGGGCAGAGCACATTTATGGTTGAGATGGTGGAACTTGCGAACATCCTGAACAACGCCACTTCGAAGAGCCTTGTTCTGCTCGATGAGATTGGAAGAGGTACAAGCACATATGATGGTTACAGCATCGCCAAAGCTGTTGTGGAGCACATACACAACAAAGGACGGACTGGTGTGAGGGCTCTTTTTGCAACCCACTATCACCAGCTTACAAACCTTGCAGATACACTCAAACGTGTGAAGAATTACCATATAGCTGTAAAAGAAGATGGACATGAGCTTGTGTTCTTAAGGAAGATCATACCCGGTGCAACCGATAAAAGTTACGGCATACATGTGGCACAGCTTGCAGGAGTTCCGCATAAAGTGACCCAGCGGGCAAAGGAGATACTGCAGGATATTGAAAACGAGAGCGATATAAGCGGGTATGAGAACAAAAAAAGCAGAAAAGGAAGGGAGAATGCAAAGTACACACAGTTAATTCTATTTGATTCAAATGATGCTGCCGAGAAGTACAAAAACCATCCCGTTCTTGAGGAACTTAAAGGTCTGGATATTAACGAGACGACACCGATGGATGCTTTGAACCTGTTGTATGAACTCAAAAAGAAAGTTGAAAAAAGCGAGGGCAATTGATATGGAATCCGATACATTAAATGGTGCAACGAACAGGATACACGTCCTTGATGAAGCTACGGTTATCAAGATCGCGGCCGGGGAAGTGATAGAACGACCGGCATCAGTGGTAAAGGAACTAATCGACAATTCAATAGATGCCGGTGCCAGCGACATCCGGGTGGAACTTAAGGGATACCTGCCATGGCATATAGCGGTTATAGACAACGGTTCAGGGATGAGCCGAAGTGATGCATCTATGGCATTCCTGAAGCATGCGACCAGCAAGATCCAGACGATCGAAGACCTTGCTTCGGTCTCAACCATGGGATTTCGGGGAGAAGCCCTCTCATCCATTGCTGCAGTTGCAAGGCTTAAGATCGTTACGCGTAAGAAAGATGACCTGTCCGGCACCAAGGTGGTTGTTCAAGGCAGTGAGCTAAAGGGGATTTCGGATGCCGGGAATGCGGCTGGAACAGCAGTATATGTTGAAGACCTGTTCTACAATACGCCTGCACGCAGGAAGTACCTGAAGAGTGAGCGCACCGAACTTGTGCATATTATAGACGTTGTTGAACGCTATGCACTGGGAAACACCGACGTTTCTTTCTCACTGGTGATCGATGATAAGGTAATCCTGCGCGCACCGCAATCAAGAGACCTTTTTGACAGAATCATACATGTGTTTGGCAGTCATATTGCAAAACTTCTTGTTCCCGTTGATTTCGAGTCGGACTGGATCAAAATCTCAGGTTTTGTATCAAAACCGGAACTTACCAGAAGTGGAACCGACCTGCAGTCATTTTATATCAATGGTAGAAGTGTATCCTCAAAAGCTACCAGTAATGCCCTGCGTCTGGGATACTACACACGTATTCCAAAGAATCGTTACCCTGCTGCTGTTTTAAAAATTAAGGTGGATTCAGAGGAAGTAGACGTTAACGTCCATCCAACAAAGAACCAGGTCCGTCTCAGCAGGGAGCGGGAAGTTTCAGACGCTGTTGCAGAGGCTGTTGAGAATGCGCTTAAGCAGGCCCTGCTTGTGCCTACTGTCGAGCGTAAGGACACTACTGTACAGGCGGTTATTGAAACCACGACATCCGAAACTGAAATGGAAAATACTATTCGTGAAAAGCCAAAATCATATCGCGCAACGCCCAGGGACACCCAGCGGCGCCTGAAACATACCGAAAGAAGAAAGGAAGAATATCCATATAAAAGCGGTACATCAGCACTAGATAATATCATGATCCTGGGGCAGATAGATTGCCTTTATATTGTGGCAGAAACTGAAGACGGAATTTTACTTATTGACCAGCATGCTGCACACGAGCGGATATTATACGAACAGGTACGGGACTCAAAGGACTTGAGCTGGCAGGAACTCCTCACCCCGGCAACCCTGGAACTGAGCCTGAAGGAAAAAGTGCTACTCGAAGAATATATCCCCTATCTTGAGAAGTTTGGTTTCGCGATCTCGGAATTCGGTGCTAACACCTATGTTGTTACCGTACTCCCAAGCATTTTCGGAAAGCTGGAGAATCCCGACATTGTTCATGACATTATCTCAGACATCCTTTCTGCCGGCCGAATCAAGGATGAGACAGGTGTTTATGAGAATGTTTGCAAGACCATGGCGTGCCGCGGAGCCATCAAAGCAGGTGCATTTTGCAGCCTGCAGCAAATGGAGAATCTGGTCAGGCAACTGAAACAAACAGAGAACCCACATACCTGTCCGCACGGGCGACCTACCATGGTAGCCCTTACAAGAGGAGAACTCGACAAGATGTTCGGGCGAACCGGTTAAAAGAACTGCGCATCTGCTAACCTTGGCTACCATTATACAACTCGAAATATGAGTGCATACAATGCTGGTTGTACTGAGCCGGGTATGGACCCATATTTTTCTTTTTAATTACTGTCTTTTCAACTTTTACGTATTCTTATAACCAGATAAGCCATCGTGACAGTGAGAAACAGGATGCCTGTGCTAAGAGGTATCTGGCTTGCAGGAGCCGATGCAGCTGCTTCAGGTGATTCGTATGTTTCTGGTGTTGAACTTAATGCAGCCCCATCTGTCATTTCTGCTGTATCAGAAGACGGTGGATAGTCACTGAACTGGAAAGTCCATACACGTTCGACAACATTCAATCGTTCATCTTCAGAGAGTCTACTACTCCATGATGCCATCTGGGTATTAGTTACACCGTTGGTTACACTCTCAATGAATCCTGCCGGCTTCTTATTGACCATTACTTCCAGATCGGTAAAATCAAATGCACCTCTTAAACCCGATCCATCCCCATTTACTCCATGACAACGGCAGTTATTCGCAAAAATGGTCTTTCCTTCCTCAACACCTAGCTCATCCAGCCAGAAAGTCCAGAGATATGCAACGACATCCCATCGCTGGGACTCTGAAAGGTCCGTGAAGGCGTGCATTTCAGTTCCCATTCCCTCCGTAACCGCATTGTAAAAATCAGTGGAGGTTTTTGGTATCATGCTTACATGATCATTGAACTCAAAAAGGGTGTTTCCCATATCTCCGTGACACATTGCACAGTTTGATCTGTAGATCTCTTTTCCTGATTCTACCGAAGGTTTTTCTTCAGGATATTCAGCTGTGGCGATTCCGACAAAAACAAACAAACAAATTAAAAATATCCATAATTTTCTTGATATATTCATAAATATACTCCCCCTGGATAATTACTAATCCCTACTTAGTCAGATTATAGATCACCAGTAAAGATGTAGTCGTTATCCATTCTTGATCCATGACACACAATACAACCCGTTACCTTCCCTTCAGCATCAATACTGCCATCTTCTGAGTACTTTGCCCAGAACCAGTCATTATGTTCTGCATCATAATCCTTCACCTTATACAGTACAGAAATTGCAATGAGTTGCCTGTCTGAATCGTAATTCTCTTTCACTATTATGCTTTCGTAGGGCATTACACCTTTTTTGCTCTCTATTGCAGAATAGACGCTATCAGATACATAGGTGGTAAGGATCACACCATGCGGAGAGGTGCCAGCGTATAGCTCACCTTTGCCCGGCCATAGTTCCCATTGTTTGTATGGATCCTCATCTGTTATGTAGGAATACAGCTCTCTTCCATCCGGCCCAATCATTGTGGTTCCAGTACTGACTTCGGATTCTTCGGGTTGAGTTCCAGTACATCCCATTGTTAGTGATACACTAACAAAAACTGCTATGCATATTATGAGATTGCTTTTCAGCGTTTGACCCCCACGTAAAGCCAATAACTGGATATTATCAGCTATGAGTTATATTTCTTTTGTCGAAATAACCATCCTCTGAATTGTTAATTCTTATCTCTAATTAAGAGAATTCTCATCTAAAACAGCTCCAGTTTCCTGCCTATTCCCCTCTCAACCGCTTTCCCATACACAAGATTGGCTGCCGCAACATCCTGAATTGCAAGTCCTGTTGAGTCGAATAATGTAATCTCGTCGTTCCCTGTTCGCCCGGGCTTGATACCTGCAACTACCTCACCCAGTTCGCCGTAGATATCGCCATATGAAATAACACCAGTTGAGAGCGGTACATTGACCTCCCCGGAATGCAATGCCTGCACAATGTCATCAACCACGATCTTTGCACGTGTCAGTATTTGCGAATCCAGCTCTTCCTTGCCCTTTGCATCCGCACCAATGGCATTGATGTGCGTTCCCGGCTTTACCCATTTGAATCTGACCAGCGGGCTGCGGACTGGTGTGGTGGTTACAAGGATGTCACAATCGCAGACTTCCTCCACGCTGGATGTGATGACCATTTCGCATTTTACATAGCTTTCCATGACTTTTACGAATTCTTCACATCCTTTGATGTTCCGGTTTGTGACCTTCACCTGTTCGATATCAAAAACCTGTGCAAAAGCAAGCAGTTGAGTACGTGCCTGGATTCCAGAACCCACCATACCAACGACCTTCGAATCCGGTCTTGCAAGATGTTTTGCAGCAACCCCACCGGCTGCACCTGTCCTTATACTGGTTAGGTAGGTGCCGTCCATCACAGCCAGAGGCGCGCCTGTTGATGTCGAATTTAATACCATGATAGCCATGACCGTTGGCAGTCCTTTCCCGGAATTATCCGGATGCACATTTACGATCTTTACACCCGTGATGTCCTGCTCCTCCAGAAAAGCCGGCATGGTCCGCAAATCGCCGTTGTGTTTCTCAAAATACAGATACGTTTTCGGGGGCATCTGCACTTTCTTCAATCCGTGCTGCTTAAATGCCTTCTCGACCACGTCCATGGCAGATGCCAT
>CAZQWP010000050.1:0-8771 GCA_964597005.1 uncultured Methanosarcinales archaeon
TTGGATATGTCGCAGGTTGCCTATTATCAGGTACATCGCTTTTTTGATTGTATATATTTTGTAAAAATATGTACTCCAGTTAATCCGACCGGAGGGAGGATTTTCTTGTACAGAAAACCAGAATTGGTCATTGACAGGTACTGTAAAAATTGTCACCTTTAGACATCTTCTAAAATATTGCACACATCGCACTTCTCATCGCAAATATCATTGCCATCATCAAGCTCTGAATCAAGCGCACGTGTGCCTTCTGCAAGCACGGCCGAAGTGGAAAGGGTGCTTGCGATCAAAATAGAATCAAATATCTCCTCTTTTGAAATCCCAAGACGGTTTGCTATGCGAATGTGCATCTTCAAACAGTGTTCACATCGAATTGCTGCAGACACACCGATTGAGATCAACTCAATGGTCTTAGGGTCCATGCGTTTGAACTCACGCATGATGGAATTGTCGTACAGTACTTTTGGAATAAAGAGTTCAGGTGTGTCTTTTAAAAAATTCAAAATATACGGAATCTCCCCATAATTCTCCTCTATCTTGTCCAGAAGCTTGGATACTACCTCATCAGGCTCTTTCTCTAAAGCTTTCCTGATCTTTTCAATTTCCATATAATGAATCCTCAATTATGCAATTCATATCTAAAAATCAGATTGGAAGATTAGATCACAAATCCGACCTCTGATTTACGTTGTATTTTAATTAATAAATAATTTTTCATTTTAGATGGTGTGACCCTTGCAATTTCAGATAGCAGTGGTCCTTCATCAAACTCGATATTTTCAACGCGTTCATGGTACTCTTCATATGGGAGTTTGACACGGAGTCCGTCCAGTTGAAGGGTAATAGGTGCCGGTGTCATGACATTTTGAATATCCGGGACCTGATCCGAGATTTCCTTCATGACCCTTGCCGGCAGAACCGCAAGTGGGTCCTTGGCGATCTCCCCTCTGATCTGGTCGATTAGTGCACCAACCTTTTCAGACATCGTGTCCATTGCGTTTAATTCCGTGTCCTTACGCAGACGGTGCGCGACCCTGCCGATATTCCCGATATACAGGTCCGCATTAGGGACATCTTCGGTCTGAAGGTCAGGTCCACCGGTGACGACAACAGGTACTTCAATACCCTCAAACAACTTCGGTTTCTTATTAATAATGCAATCACTAAACGTTCCAAAGACAAATAAAGCAATATCATGTTCATTGATGAGCCGCCTCTCATAATCAGCTGACAGTGCAACCCTTCTGCCCATGCCTCTGGCAAGGCCTATCATATTTGTATTGGCGCCTCCGCGGCGCAGGTACTCTGCAACATCACATGCTGCATGCGGAAGGTGATGATATGCCAACGTCGGAGATACGACCGCGATCTCAGTGCCTGTAAGGGGTGCCTTGGTGAGTTTGCCCAGCAGTTTTTTTGCAATATCTTTTATCAGGGGTACATCCTTTTCAGGGATCAGCATTATCAGCGTGACTTCCGTGGCTGCCGGAGTTTTCTGTACTAGGTATCCCCCGAGGTCCTCCAGTAGTTCGAGGATCAGACCATGTTTGTGGATGCCTCCTTCGTAAATGTAAGGCTCAAACACTGATGCCACTGATTTTCCCTCCAATAAGTTCTTCCAGCATACGGTGTGTTTCCTCAATCCATTCCTGTTTCATAACGTCTTCAGTCGCCACAAAAATAAAATGATTGCCTTCAAGTAAATGGTGCCGTACCCTGAATCCTTCGGGTGTGACCCTTATTGTCATATCGACCAGTCTGGCATTCAGTGTTCGCTGGGGATCATCCACCACCATTTGTTCGATCAAGGTTATCTCATCATGCGGCTTTTCACACATCACATTCACTGTTTTCCGTTCAGGCTGGCGTACATTCCCCTGTCCGTACTTTGCCCACAGTTTATCCAATAACTGCGGAAGGTAATGTTCGTTAATGATCTCTATTTGAACCCCGCTCTTTCCGTATGTTCCTATCCTTACATGTGCAAAATCAATGGTTTTTACAAGAGGCTGGCTTCCCCTAAGGACCATTGCCATCTGGAACACTGTATCTTCAGGTCTGATGACCACTTTGATTCTTCCAATTGCCCTTGCAAGCACAAGATCGGAGATGACATCCGACAAGATTTCTTTGTACTGCTCTGCTTCTGATTTTATTGCAGACTCAACAACAAACGTTTCAAGAGGTTCCATCGTCCCTACTCCTCCACATAACCGGATGCCAGCAGCGCCGCGCCCACTGCACCGATCAACTGAGAATGCGGGGGCACCACTATATCGATCTTAAGCAGTTCACCGAGTGCCTTTGGTACACCTTCAATGAGAGATGAACCTCCCACCAGGATCACAGGTTCCTTGACATCCACTTCCTGCAACTGTTGCTCAAATATCTGCTCAACGACACTATGACAGGCTGCGGCTGCAACATCCTCAGGAGTGGAACCCTTTGCAAGGGAATTGACAAGTGACTGGATACCAAAGACGATACAATAACTGTTCATCTCGACCTTATTCTGCATACCTTTTACGGCCATTGCACCCAGTTCTGTGATATCCACACCCAGGCGCTTTGCAGTCATTTCAAGGAAACGGCCTGATGCACCTGCACAGATACCCCCCATGGTGAACATTCCGGGAATCCCACCTTCAACTGAGATAGCCTTGTTGTCCATACCACCAATGTCAATGACGGTTGCCGAACCTGTTTGCTTGTTGGCAAGATACACGGCACCTTTTGAATTGACTGTGATTTCCTCCTGAACCAGCTGTGCCTTGAAATGTTCACCGATCAGGAACCTGCCATAACCAGTGGTTCCAATTGCCTGTATCTCATCTTTTTTAATCCCGGCCTCTTGAAGTGCCTGTTCAAAAGCTTTTTCCGCACTGTCAACAACCCTGATAGTGGGCACCCACCCACTTCCGAGTATCCGGTCATCCCGCATAATAACAGCTTTTGTAGTGGTAGAACCGGAATCAATGCCGGCGGTCAACCCGACCTGATGCTCCCTTGCAAGCAGGTGTTTGCGCCGGACAATGGTGGTAAGCGCTTCCATACGTGTAAGGAGTGTTCCTGCAGTTGTACGTTCTGTAAATGAATAACTAATAACAGGTATATCGGAACACTTGTGAAGGTACCTCCGAACTTCGTTCCTGACAATGGCAGCCTCGGCACACCTGAAACACGAAGCTATAAAAACTCCGTCCACTCTAGCCGTCCCATCTGCCACAGCCTTTGCACGTGCCATCATGAGTTTAAGGTCAGCACTTGCGACCTGGAGCCCGATATCCATTTCAATGGTATCGAGAGTAGCCACATCCATCTCAGGATACACCAGTCTTGCATTTACCATTTTTGCAGCAGATTCCAGCTCAGCCTGAATACCAGCATACTCTGAACCACATGATATCAATGCAATATTTACAAGGTCATCTTTGTTCATGCGCTTTCCTCCTTCTCGGGCAAGGATTTCAAGAAATCTGCTATCCGGTAGACAAACTCCCTGCCTTCTGCCTCTGACCTCGGGTATACCAGTTCAAGGATGGGAATGTCTTTTTTCCTTGTAAGGTACTTTGTCAGTTCATTGGTCCGGGCACACCCCATGCATCCAAAACTAATTGCTGCGTCCTCAACTATTATGGCTGCTTCTGCTTTATCAATAAGAGGACCCACCAGCGACATCCTGCCCCTGACACCTGCAGGCACTTCAACTGCTGCGTATTTTAGGCCCAATTTGGGGTCTTCCGGTGTAATGTTTAACGGAGGCGAGTCTATCCCGACCGTTGTTATCTTTTCCCTCACCTGCTCCATCATGGTAAGAGATTTGTGACCAAATCTCTCGACCAGATCAGAAAGAATCAGGCTATTTGTTGGATAAATGAATACTTTTGCCAATATCTCACCTCATCAATTCAGATTCAATGATTCGTTTTAACTGTGAAACCTCTAGTTTACCGGGATGCGTCACTTTTTCGAGGGGCACATGTTTTTCGTAGTCTTCCAGTGCTTTCCCGATCATTGGAAGCATCCTGACCTCTTCCCTTAAGAAATGGAACCCCGGTCTTGGTCCTCCGCCACGTCCTGACCGACAGCGCCTTTCGTCACCCGGTGGGAACCCCCTCTCTTTTACGAAAATGTGGTTCCTGTCCAGGGACACTACATTTTTTACCACCCTGTTAACTACATCCCTCGGACCGGTTACCATGGTACCATAGCAGGTCTCTTTGATCGTTATCTCGTTTTCGGACCCATATATTGCCATGGCAGCATCAATCGGCAGTACACTATCAGAGGCGATAATGACGATCTTTGTAATAATATCCTGTGCATTATCTGACATCAATCATCATCCCCCCTACTTTCCACCACATACATCACATCCCCTTCCTTTAGGTCCTTCAACTTATCAAGTTCCAGTATACGCCCAATGATATTTGTGTTGGTGAACTTCTCACCCGATGGACCAAAAAGACTATCGTCTTTGGTTTTTACCCCTACTACACCAATTCTCTTTGCAGCCTGGTTCGTAACCCCGATCTCACCTGCAAGAACCTTGCCCGTGGGTGTGTTCTCCGGCATTATTTCCTTATATTTTTCCGCTGCTTTCTCTGCCTTGAAAAGGTACGTATTTTCATATTTCATAAGAACCGGCAACGCTCCAACCGGCCGGAACTGCAGTTCAATTGCATGCCTGAAGAAGTTCAGTGTCTTTGGTACAAGGTCATCATACAGCTTGATCTTTATAAGCTGAGATTCCGGTACTCCAAACGCAGTGACCTTCCCCTCTCTCAGGATGTCAATGGTCGTGCCTGGAGTGTTCTTCACAATGACCGCGTCCTCCCCGGTGTATCCATCCCTGACAAGTCCCACACCTAACTGTGACAGATGCTCATCCGCCTCCTCAAAACTCATCCCTAGAACCATTATCTGGCCAGGTATTGTCTTCAATACAAGATGCTGTCCGGACTCTGCCAGTTTTACCAGTTCCAACCCCTTTGTGACATGCCCCACCACCGAATGCATGATGCTAGCATTGCGGTCATCGCATGCAATATACGCCTTACCGCTACCATCGCCCACAGTTCGGACCGCGACTGAACCAGCGATTCGCGGATCAAAGTTTTCATATTTGCACATCTCACCCTGCAGCGAGTTGTCAGAAATAAACGAACTTGCAACAAGGTCAACCTTAAACGTCCCATTGCGTGTAAGTGCCAAAAAGTGTTCTGCCCCCTCAGGAGCCAGTGGTTCAAGTTCCACTTCAAAGTAAGTGAATATCCTGACACCATCATCGATCTTTGTTGACAGGTCGGTAGTACAAAGCCGTTCCGCCATCTTTTCCCACTCTATTATAGGCTCGATACTGATGATCGTGTCAATCTTATTTAGCTGGTGTAAAACGTTCTTACCGCTTATGATCCTGGCAAACGTTCCTTCCTGTGGCATCCCATATTCAGAAACATGCCGGTTTTTGCTGAGAATCAGGTGAGTGTTCTTGGGGTCGAACCCTCCGGCACCATACGCCACCTCAAACCTTTCAAAATTAGTGGTGCCCCGGGTTGGGTGGATATCGGTCCCAAATGGACCAAAGGCAACGGCATCCCTGCTTATCCACCGGATCGGCGTACCTTCATATTTTTTGAAATGCTGAATCCATCTATTCTTAGAATCAGAATCCGGTTCCAGAAGTTCTATTTTAAACTCACCTCTGGAAGTTGTAATAGTATATTCTGTAATCTCTTCGGTCTTACGTCCAGTTGTCTCCTTGAGCATTCCAATTGCAGTGCCTTCCTTGTAAGGAGCTTTTGAAACACTCAAACAATCCGCAAGTGTAGAATTATGCGGTAATGTGATCTTTTGTCCGTTGACCTCTACATTAATTTCATGACTCGTATCGAGCGCCTCCTTCTGTGGTTTAGAAGGTGGTGATAGGGCTAACTTATGATTCCTCGGCCGCTTCGACACGCTCTTTATCAGTAAGTTCCGATAAGACCGTTCCTGGATCTCCAATATCCACGATCTTACCTGTTCTCATCAATGCGACTCTATCGCATACTTCAAGTACGAAATCCATGTCATGGGAGACTATTACAAACGTCTCTCCCAGTTCGTCACGGGCCTGAAGGATAGACTTTGTAACCTCTATTTTCGTGATTGGGTCCATGGTACCTGTTGGTTCATCCATGATCACGATCCTTGGCTCTTTGATAAGAATCTGCGAAAGGGCAACTCTGTGCCGTTCACCTTCGCTCAACTCATCTGTCATCTTCGGTAAAATAGATTTTGCTTTTACATCGGTGAATCCTGCAACCGTGAGAGTCCTGATTGCTTTTTGGACAGCCAGCTCGTAGGGCAGATCAAGACCTATAGACTCTGTCAGGTTGTCAATGATCGTTCTCTGGGGATAAAGACCGTATTCCTGATGAAGGATTCCCATATACTTGGTGGCTCGTCCCTTATTATCTGCACCTAACTTCGTCATGTCTACCCACTCGTCTCCAACCCGGACCTCAACTTCACCGCTTGTGGGCTGGACAATCCCCATCAGTATCTCGGAAGTTGTGGTCTTACCCGCACCGCTTACTCCAACAAGACCAAATATCTCACCTTCCTTCACATCAAAGGATATCTCGTTAACTGCGCGTACAACACCCCTGTCAACAGAGATATACTTTTTAACAAGGTCCTTTACTTTTATTATCGGGTTGCCCACAGTTATATCGCGTTCTTTCTCAATCGTAGACGCAAGTTTCATAAACTCTTTCGAAACCTTTTTGGGATCGCCTTCAAATACAATCTCGCCCTCATCAAGGAAAATCGCCTTGTCAGCAAGCTCTTCAATGACCTCATGCCAGTGTGAGGTGATGACCATTGTCATATTGTAATTATTTATTGCCTTAATTATGACATTATGGACCACATCGGCTGTCATTGGATCCAGGGTACCCGTGGGCTCATCCGCAAGAAGAAGCATCGGATTCTTAACAAGCTGCCTTGCAAGGACAACCCTCTGTTTCTCACCGCCGCTTAATTCACGTGCTATATGCATCATCCTGTGTGATAGCTGCACCTCATCCAGCAGTTCCGCTGCTATTGACAATGCATCCGGACCACACTGCCCAATTTCGGTGAGTGAATTCATGACATTGATAATTACTCTCTCATCACCATAAAGGGCGAATGTGCGCTGCAGCATGATAGCAATTCGTTTGGTAACGTCCCTTCTCTTTGGATCGTGTACCGAGGTTTTAACAAAATCCACATCTAAAGGCTGCAAAGTTTCTTCCGTGCAGTGTACACATTTCTCCCCAACTTTGCTTGGAGGCTCGATGTAACCACATTTATCACAGCGTGCCAGATGGTAGATAACCTCTCCAGAGATGTTTTCATACTCTTCAACACCACGCAGAACGTGCATAAGTATTGTTTTACCTGAACCGCTTCTTCCCAGTATCCCAACAACTTCTCCTTCGTTGATAGAAAGATTTATATTTTTTAAAACCTGAACACCCTCGTAATTAATAGTCAGATTTTTAACTTCGATGAATAGTCCCATTTAATTTCCTCCGCCAAACAGGATGAATAACATTTTTCTTATATGTGCTTATATACTTAAGTTACTTAAGAATTATGGATTGATATCTAAATAAATCGGTTTTTCATATAACTTTATACAAATCAAGTATAAATGTTACGGATTAATCCGAATGAACTACAATTACATTATAGGAAGCACTACATAAACATAACGCATATTTTTAGCACCGTTAACTTCTAAAACCAATTGCATTAGGCGTTTTATTGTATTTTACAGAATATCAAAAATAATCTATAATTTTCACTACTTCAATGATATCTTTTATTACTATATCTGCAGCATTCTTTAGTTTATCTGAACGTATATCCCCCTGCTGTATTGTCATGATCCCCACATCTGCTGCTTTGAGTGCAAGAATATCATTCATCCCATCACCGACCATGACCACAGTATCATATATTTTCTTAAGATTCAAGATAATGCTCTCTTTTTCCGCAGTTGTTGCGATATCAAAAACCTTTTCCACCGGAATATTCACACAACTTGCGAGCTGCTTTAAGTTTCGCATGCTATCCCCGGATGCTATATAGGTATCAACCCCGCGCTCCTTCAATGATCTGACAGTCTCGATCGTATTGGAATACACCCGTCCGCCGGTGCTCAGCGCATAAAGTATCGAATCCTCATGAGAATCCACAATAATACCTGCCGCAAGATAATACACATTCGGACACCGTGTCACAACCTCATGGATCACTTCATGGATATTGCTAAACTCAACGTTGCTTCTTTTGATGATCTCAAATACTTTATCAACTGTGAACGGACTGCTTGAACAGCTTATGTCAATTTCGATCTCATAGTCATTGATGAATTTGATGAGGGTCATCCCGGGATTACAGTGCAGGATCGTTTCTGGCGTGGCATGGAGTACTACAAGCGCCCGACCGGAGGTTTTTGCCACTATTGAGGTGCTTTCAATATCTTTTAGAATTTGACCAGTGTTTAATTCCTTTGCCACGCGGTACATATGCAGGAGTGTGCCTGCGCTGTCAAAAACAACTGCAATCCTTCCTTGCATGTAGAAGTAATTGAATTAATCAGTAATTACTTTTACGAAAAAACCTCATATTGGGGGCTAGTGAACTCCCAATTAAGTTTCATTGGTTATCGGTTAAGGATTTTTCTTGCCTGAAAGCTATCGATTTTGTATTAGAAGTCTGCCTCATATTTTGCC
>CAZQWP010000051.1:0-5942 GCA_964597005.1 uncultured Methanosarcinales archaeon
TCTCGATAATTTACAAACAGGGCTACAACTTGTAGTTACTTGTAAGAATCTCCATTCTTAAGCGTGGAGCAGTTCAATTATGTTAACCATATATAGCCAGAGCTATATTCCACCATATTGCGAGGTAGTACAATGACACTTGATGATGCATCACTTCAAAAATTCGGGTATATCGAACGTGGACCGCTGAATGCGATTAATATTGATCCGCTCCAGAGGGGCGGGATCCTTACAGAGGAGGCGCGCCGTGCTCTTATCCAGTGGGGCGATGGCTATTCGATATGCGATTTCTGCGGAGGTCAGCTTGATATGATTAAGACGCCGCCTATATATGATTTTGTGCACAAGGCATTACCAGAGTTCCTTGGGGTCGATGAGGTTCGTATAACCAACGGTGCCCGGGAATCTAAGTTCGCGGTGATGCATTCCATGACCCAGGAAGGCGATTTTGTGGTGCTTGATGAGGTGGCGCACTATACTTCATACGTGGGTGCCCAACGTGCCAGGCTTAATGTAAGGACGGTCCCGAATTCGGGACGCCCAGATTACAGGACAGACCCTGAGGACTACGGCACGGCTATCGAAGAGGTGATCAAGGAGAGCGGGAAACCGCCAGCTCTTGCACTTCTGACGTACCCTGACGGTAATTACGGAAACCTTGCAGATGTCAGGAAGGTGGCGTCCATCTGCCATGGGTATGATGTTCCCCTGCTGGTGAACGGTGCCTATGCCGTTGGAAGGATGCCTGTGAATGCAAAGGACATAGGTGCTGATTTTATTGTGGGGAGCGGGCACAAGTCTATGGCTGCATCGGGTCCGGTGGGTGTACTGGGTGTGAGCAGCGACTATGCTGATATCGTGTTTCGCAAATCGCCTACCCATAAGGCAAAGGAGATCGAGATGCTGGGATGTACGGCTCGGGGTGCGACGGTGATGACCATGATCGCATCGTTCCCTGAGGTGGTCAGGAGAACCAGCAACTGGGATTCAGAGGTCGCGGATGCTAGGTGGTTCTCGGAAAAGCTGGAAGGTATGGGGCTTATCCAGATGGGAGACCGCCCGCACAACCACGACTTGATGTTCTTTGAGGCTCCGGTACTGTACGAGATCTCGCAGAAGGTGAAGAAGGGACGGTATTTCCTGTACAAGGAGATGAAAGCCCGGAACATCCACGGTATCAAGGCAGGTCTTACGAAGTATTTCAAGCTGAGCACCTATGGCGTGGGACGCGAGGACCTATCAGTTGTGCTGGAAGCCTTCGACGAGATTATCAAGAAGTACGAGAACCAGTAACCCCTCCCCGTCATGTTTTCGTCTATACCATAAAGGCTATAATCTCATAGGTAATTAGTATTCAAAAGTTGTCCGTGTGCGGCTGTGGTTTAGCGGTATGACATTGGCTTCCCAAGCCTATAACCCGGGTTCGAATCCCGGCAGCCGCATTTTTTGGGTGGGGATATAGTTAAATCTAAAAAATACCACTCTTACAAATTTATTTTTTTTAAAAAACAGGTGATAACAGATGTACAGGAAAAGCGATTTTTTGGGTGAGGAAAGCGTAAAAAAGCTTTTGTTCAAACTTTCAGCCCCTGCTATTGCCGGTCTGCTGGTTCAGGCTCTTTACAATGTTGTGGACACGTTCTTTGTAGGAATTGCTTATGGAGACCTTGCTGTCCAGGCAATAGGCGGTTTAACCATCGCATTTCCCATCCAGTTGCTTATCATGTCCATCACTATTACCCTCGGGACCGGGGGTGCATCCATCATCTCGCGGGCACTCGGTGCAAAAGATCTCCACAGGGCAAAAAAAGCCCTCGGGAATATATTTTCCCTGAGTCTGATCATTGGTGTTTTATCCGGATTATTTTGCCTTTTCGACCTTGAGCCAGCCCTTAAACTCTTTGGTGCCACCCCCGGGATCATGCCCTATGCAAATGAATACTTGCAGGTCATAATAGCCGGAGCCATTTTTACCATCTTCAGCATGTCTTTCCAGAACATCATCCGGGCTGAGGGGAATGCCCGTTTTGCCATGAACGTCATGTTGATAGGTGCAGTCATGAATATCCTGCTCGATCCCATTTTTATCTTCGGTCTTGATATGGGGGTTCGAGGAGCTGCCATCGCAACAGTAATATCCCAGGTTCTTAGTGCAATTCTGGTAATGGACTATTTCACAAAAGGAAAAGGTTCGGTTCCACTCAGTTATGGAATGCTAAGGCTCGATAATAGGATCATAAAAGAGATTCTAGCCATCGGGATAGGTCCTTTCGTACTCCAGGCATCAAGCAGTTTATCAATGCTGCTCGTGAACGTCGTACTTGCTCTCCATGGCGGGGATGTTGCCATAGCTGTCTACGGTCTCATAATAAGGCTGTTCTCCTTTGTCTTCATGCCGATCCTTGGTGTATCCTTCGGACTTCAGCCGATCGTGGGATACAACTATGGAGCAGCAAAGTTCGGAAGGGTCGTTGAATCCATAAAATTATCCATTGTAGTGACAACAGCCATCGGACTTGCCGGTTCTATTTTCATGTACCTGTTCCCGGAAAAACTCTTATCGATCTTCAGTTCCGATCAGGAGTTGCTGAATGTGGGCGTATCTGCAATCCATATCTTTGTCCTTGGAATTCCACTCATAGGTGTCAATGTCATCGGGGCAACCATTTTCCAGGCTCTTGGAAGAGCGCGGCAATCCTTTGTCCTCTCCATTTCAAGAACGATCCTCTTCCTGATCCCACTTCTCCTAATCCTCCCCCGCTTTTATTCCCTTAACGGTGTCTGGGTGGCATTTCCGGTTTCGGATTTCCTTGCTTTCAGTGTCAGCGGTCTGCTTCTTTTAAGGGAGAATAAGAAACTCAGCAGCTATCCGAATACATGAAAAACACTTAAAACAAAGCAACACCAAATGCATAATACAAATGCATAATATTCAATCATAAAAGAGGACTGGCATGAAAGTATCGATCATTGGCTCAGGGTATGTAGGTTCTGTAACTGCCGCGTGTTTTGCAGAACTGGGACACCATGTTATCTGTATTGACATCGATGAGAAGAAAGTTGAGCAGGTAAACGCCGGCATTCCGCCGATCTACGAAGAAGGGCTGGAAGAGCTTATGCAAAAGCACGCGGGAAAGCTACTCTCCGCAACCTCCGATTACGATTATGCGGTCACCAATTCCGATATATCCTTTATCTGCGTTGGAACGCCCTCAGGAGACGATGGGGCCATAAACCTCTCTATCGTGAGAGCAGCAACCGCAAGTCTCGGACGTGTATTATCAAAGAAGGAAGGTTATCATATCGTTGTCGTGAAGAGTACGGTAGTTCCCGAAACCACGGAAAAGGTGGTACTCCCGATCCTTGAGGAATATTCCGGCAAGCGTGCAAGTGAGGATTTCGGGGTTGGCATGAATCCAGAGTTCCTACGTGAAGGCAAGGCAGTGTATGATTTCATGCATCCTGACAAGATCGTGGTGGGTGCGATCGACGAGCGTTCAGGTGCCATTATCTCGGAACTCTACCGTGGCATCGACTGCAAGATCACGCGCACTGACCCGAAAACCGCTGAAATGATAAAGTACGTGAACAACTCCTTCCTTGCCACAAAGATATCCTTCTCCAATGAGATCGGGAACATTTGTAAAAAACTCGACATAGATACCTATGAGGTAATGGACGCAGTGGGAAAGGATTTCAGGATATCACCGTATTTCCTGAATTCGGGTGCAGGCTTCGGAGGTTCATGTTTTCCCAAAGACGTAAAGGCGTTGGTAGGTAAAGCAAAAGATATCGGCTACGACCCAATCCTCCTTGAATCCGTGATCAGGGTGAACGACCGGCAGCCTCTCAGGATGGTCGAACTGCTTGAGCAAAAGATCGATGCCATTCCGGGTAAAAAAATTGCTGTGCTTGGACTTGCCTTTAAGAACGATACGGATGACATCCGGGAGTCGCGCTCAATACCGGTCATCGCCGAACTTCTCTGTCTCGGTGCAGAGGTTTTTGCCTATGACCCCATGGCATCCGGGTTCATGGAGAAAATATTCAGCAACATCACCTATTGTGACACCGCAGTTGAAGCACTCAAAGATGCGGACGCATGCCTTGTGATGACCGAATGGGACGAGTTCAGGTCACTTGATCCCGAGTTCGGTGTGATGAAAAACAGACTTGTCATCGACGGAAGGCATCTTATAAAGGTCAGGGACATCGAGGAAGATATCGATTACGTGGGTCTATGCTGGTGACCGGAAAAGGTACCAGCACCTATAACCTCAAAAAACCTCCGAAAATACGAGCAGCGAACACGACCGGAAGTTTAGGCTGCCCTGTAGTATTTCCCATTCTTAGCTTCGATCTCTATTATCCGGTTCTCAGCAAGCAGGTTCTCGATGATCGGTAAGAGGTCAGCCTCATCGATATCCAGAGATGAACTGGTCTGTTTAAAAGTACACGGTCTTCGAAGGATCAGGTCATAGACCTCATCGACCAGGTTCTCGTGCTGTATGCTGGACCTTTTTCTTTTTAGTCCTTTAAGCACAAGCCGGACCCGATGCCTGCCCAAGCTTTCATCGAATTTCTGTGCTATTTCCTTAAGTCTGCTGTCCGGGACCGGAACGATGAAATCCTCTGCAGGCGGTCTGCTTGTTGTAAGGACTTCTATTTCATCAGGGTCTATGTCTGTCAGGACCTCTATCAGTTTATCAATTTCCTCATCCGTGGTATTCACTGGATATTCCTTACTGGAACCAATGAACATTACCTCGATTGCAAGCTTCGGACCATCCAGCTTTTTAAGTGCTTTCAGTCCTTCTATGATCTCTTCGAATTTGATCCCCTCAACCGGCCGGTTGATAGCCTTAAAGGTCTTTTCATTTCCGGAAACAAGGGTGGCAACTACAAGATCAGCATCTTTCAAGTTATTCCTTACTTTTTCTTGACCCATAAGGGATGAGTTTGTGATCACACAGACGGGAAGATCGCTGATCTTTTGTATCTCCCTGATCATCTCTCCGATATTAAGGTTCAGTGTGGGTTCACAGGTTCCGGAAAACGTGATATAATCAAGGTCTTCGACTTTCCTGTGATAATTCTTAAGACCTTCAACAACCTCTTCTGTGGTGACGATGCCCTTTGCATCCTCCGGACGTGAAACCATTTTATCCACATGCCCGAGCTGGCAGTACACACAGTCAAAATTGCAGTTCTTCTTTGTTTTCCCTCTCTTTATGACATCGATCCCGAGGGACCTTCCAAGCCTCCTTGAGAGGATCGGACCATAAATAATTCTTGGCTTCATGGTAATTATCTTCACTCTTATGGTACTATTTCTTCAAAAAAGGAAAAATAAACCCGCTTTTTTGCGGGCTTATTCTGTCTCTGTCTTTTGTGCTTTTAGTTCATTCAACCTTCTGGTAAGGTTTTCCATTTCATCTTTTAAAAGCTTGTGTTCTCTTTCAAGAGCACTCATCTCATTTTCGAGAATACCCATTTCCTCTTCCTTTGATAATGGGTAATTCTCTACTGGGGGAGCATAATATCCCGGATACCCGAACCTCATCGGTCTCACGGGTCTCCTGAAGGCAAAGCCTCTTCCCCTTCCGCGACCCATTCTTGCAGGTACAAAATTCGTGTATCCTGGTACATCGTAACCTGCACAGTATCCTGCTGCTCTTCCTGTCATCGAACCCATTCCTCTTGGTCCTGTTCCGTCTCCACCTGGCATTGTTTTATTCCTCCTTTTAGTTAATTATGTCCGCACCATAAATGTTCCACATTCAGGGCACTTGGATTGATTGCATGGCACTCCCAACTGATGGGGCTGCTCATAGCCACAACTCGGGCATCTGCATGCACCTTCAGGTCCGGCAAAGCCGGCTCTTCTGCCACCTTGACCCCTGCCGGCGCCTCTTAAGCCTCTTCCTGTCATTGCCCCCTGT
>CAZQWP010000051.1:6042-8678 GCA_964597005.1 uncultured Methanosarcinales archaeon
GCCACCTTGACCCCTGCCGGCGCCTCTTAAGCCTCTTCCTGTCATTGCCCCCTGTCCCTGGGGACCAGTTCCGTTTCCACCTGGCATGATATAATTTCCTCCTTTGATTCTTATCGTTTTTCCGTTTACCAGTGCATCTGTTATTTTTTCTAACGTTTTGCGTAACGTCCTTTGAAAAGTAGATTGATGTATCTGCATTCTGATCGCAGCCTCACTCTGGTTCAATTGTTCAAGATAGTTTAGCCTGAGCGTTTCCAGTTCATCAATGGTTATACTGACCTTTTCGGTAGAGTCCATTGATCTTCCACATGGTTCAAAGTAGCGTGGATTATGTTTAAAGCTCACCAGTCTATTTATTCTCGGGCGTCCCATATTATGCATTATAATGCATTACTCTTGATAAAGATAACGGTGTTTCCAATAGGTTGATGCTTAAAAAGAAAATATATAGGAAAATTTATTGATCAATTATAGCACTTTATGCCACTTGGATCAAAACACTTGTTACATGAAACGCAGAAAACACCTTCTATCTTCCCTTGTTTAAGTTTCATTACCAGTTTGGGTTCGTTGATAAACGGGCGGCTCATGGAAACCATATCTGCATAGCCTTCTTTGAGCAGTGACTCCATCACTGACCGTGTCCTGATCCCCCCGACCAGGATCACAGGAATATTAATAGCACTTTTGATCATCCTTGCGTATTGCTTGAAATAAGCTTCTTTTTCCATACTGTCAATTGCAGGCTGGGACATCACTTCTCCAGATTCCATGATCCCTCCACTGACCTCGATCGCACAGACAGTGTTCTTCTCCAGTATCTTCGCTATCTCAACAGCATCTTCCGGGGTGAGTCCGATCTTGCCAGAAATTGCATCAAAACCGTCAGTGCTGTTCAGTTTGACAAGTATCGGAAAATCAGCGCCAACCATCTCACGTATGCGCCGGATTATCTCTACGATGATACGTGTCCGGTTCTCCACCGTTCCTCCCCATCTATCGGTTCTGCGGTTCGTGTACGGGGAAATGAAATTACTGAGCAGGAAACCGTGTGCACAGTGCAGTTGCACACCATCGAACCCAGCCTCCTTTGCACGTCTGGCAGCATTTGCGAAATCTTCGATGGTCTCAAGGATATGGGATTCGCTCATCTCCACCGGGGTGATGCCAGATGAGCTATCAGTCACAGCCGATGGTGCAAAAGCCACCGGATTTTCAGTTGATACCCTGGACTGCCTGCCGCCATGGACTATCTGGAGGACTATCTTGCTTTTGTATTTATGGACCCTGAACGTGATCTGCCTGTATGGCTCGATGAAACGGTCATTATATATCCCTTGCTGGAACTCACTGCTTTTTCCGGCGGGATTAACGTACGAATAGCCCGTGATAATAAGCCCCACCTCATTACTGGCAAGCTTTTCGTAGATATCGCCGATCATTGGTGTCGGGGCACCGTCACCTTCTGCAAGCCATTCATGGGTCGCCGAGCGAACAAAACGGTTCTGTATCTCAAGGTCTGCTATCTTAATGGGTTCAAATAGCATGATACGTTATTAAACTGCGGTGATTTATATTCCTTTCTTTCCTTCTTGGAAAATAAAGATGTAGAGAATTGGCAGGGTACCGGCGGTGTTCAGTATGAGCAATGCTACAAACCAATACTTCTGGCTGTTTCGGGCTGCTTTCCATAGTGCAATGCCTTTCCAGAATATCTCCCAGAAAACTAGTATTAGAATAATTCCAAGATATACCATCTCAAATGCCGGGATTGCAGACATATTATCATCAAGCAATTGGATTTTAAGTAACCTGCGGCATCATCCTCATTTGATAGATTGCTTGATTTCACTGATCTCATCCTGCAATTCCTCATTCCGGATCTTATATGCAAGCATTGTGCCGAAAAGTAAAAAAAATGCTATGAAATTAACAAGCAGTGTGAGTTTTAGCGATGTCCCTTCAAGACCTCCGCCACTACCACCGTAGGAACTACCGCCAAACATGAGGGGATGTGCCGAGCGCCACAAACGGATCGATAGGAAGCTCAGGGGCACAGATGCAAAGCCAACGATCCCGAAAACTGCAGATAAACGCGCACGTTTTTCAGGCTCATCCACAGCTTTTCGCATCATCAGGTATCCAAGGTAGATCAGGAAGAACACAAGGGATGTCGTAAGTCTTGGTTCCCATATCCAGTACCATCCCCATGTTGCCTTCGCCCAGATAGAACCTGTCGCAAGTACCAGAAACGCAAAGCAAATACCAACCTCAGCAGCCGAACGTGCCAGTATGTCCCATTTGTGGGTTCGTTCCCGCAGGTACATTATGCTGGCAACAAATACCACAAAAAATGCAAGATAGGAAGTAATTGAAATTGGCAGGTGGAAATAAAAGATCTTGAAACTATCATCGAGTATCTCGCCAGCGTTGCCTCTCATCTGGGGTAGGTAGAAAAATATCATTTCGATGGCTATAAACATGACGGCTGCTGTCAGGATTGCCAGAACATTGGTTTTTCGGGAATCTATTGACATTCGATCAAGACCTGCCTTAATGTTGTTCAAAATATCAGTTGAATGAATCTGACAGATATTAGAAGTAATATATTAAATATCTCACCCGCCAGAAGTTCT
>CAZQWP010000052.1:0-8624 GCA_964597005.1 uncultured Methanosarcinales archaeon
GTACGCCTTTCATCCCTCATCTTACGAAAGGGGACTTCTCGGCTAAAAGTTAAAATAGCATTAATTAATAATAAGAGAGTAAAAATATTAGGGATTGTAATAGAAGAGGCAGAACAATGGAGATGCGAGATATAATTTTCTCATTGGTGATGATATTATCATCTTTTGTGCTCACGTATGAATGGGTTGGCAGGTTCAAAGATAGTCCTGCAAATTCACTGATTATTTTATCAGCCGTGGTTATGGTCGGTGCACTGGCTGCCATGATATTGTCGGTAGACATAAGGCTTCGCAGGATTGATGCTGAACTGGAGGCAAGGGAGCGTTCATTGAGGATAAATATTCAAAGTGTCGAGACAAATGTGAACCGAAAAATGAATGAGGTCGAAAGCAGGGTGGACGCTGCAATTGAAGCATTCAGCCGCAGACAGTATCGCTAACACTCTTTTTTCATTTGCATTTCAGGTAAATCCTGCCGAAACCCATATTAATAAGATTGCCTGTATAGGGATATATCATAAGTACTAATATAAGTTAAGTAACAAGGGGTACGAGCTATTCACATAGATTTAGAGCCTATCGGAATTATTAAAAAGGCCGGCAAATACTCAGAAATTTTGATATACTCTGATTTTGAACAGGTTGTAAGAAACCTGATCACTAAATTAGGTAAGAGTGCAAGCGCCGGTCAAAACCTACTGATAGTTCACAGAAACAAGAATCCAATTGACGGACATCAGGTAGAGATTACAAAAACACCATTCATAGAGCGTGTAGGAAATGTTCTTAAGGTGGGAAAGATTGATGCAAATGAGGATTCTGTTATAGATGTCCGACTTGACGTCGCCGATTGAATAAATAGAAACACTTCAGGTCCTAAACAGTAACTGGACCATTAACTGATTTTTTTGGATATCATGGGCACCGATATAGGAGACCTGCTTGCAAAAAAGACCGTCGGATTACCTGACCTTTCCTACAAAGTGGTAGCTATCGATGCATATAACACTCTCTACCAGTTTTTAAGTATCATCCGCCAGCGCGATGGCACACCGCTCAAGGATTCGCAGGGACACATAACTTCTCATCTGTCCGGGATACTTTATCGTCTTACGAATCTCATAGAGACCGGGATAAAACCTGTTTTTGTTTTTGATGGCACGCCTCCTGACATGAAGCTTAAAACCATTGGAAAACGTAAAGAGGTGCGCAGGAATGCACATGCCATGTGGGACGAGGCAAAGGAAAAAGGTCTGGCAGAGGAAGCGTTCAAATATGCACAGGCATCCTCTAGGGTTGATGTGGACATCGTCATGGATGCAAAACACCTTCTTGGGGTCATGGGAATTCCGTATGTTCAGGCACCATCCGAAGGAGAGGCACAGGCTGCCTACATGGTCCAGAAAGGGGACGCTGATCTTGTTGGTTCTCAAGATTACGATTCGTTGCTGTTCGGTGCGCCGGTTGTTGTCAGGAACCTTACCATCACAGGAAAAAGAAAACTGCCCGGAAAGAACATCTATGTGGATGTTAAGCCTGAGATCATCGATCTTGACGAAAGCCTTGGTGAACTGGGCATCGAACGCTCCCAGCTTATTGATGTGGCGCTATGTGTGGGTACGGATTACAACCCCGGACTTGAGGGGATAGGTCCCAAAAAGGCACTCAAACTGATAACCACACATGGAAACATAAATACAGCATTGAACGAATCCGGGATGACTATCGAGAACGTAGAGGAAATAAAGGAGTTCTTCCTGCATCCTCCGGTAACCGATGAATACAGGATCGAATGGGGAAAACCGGATAAAGAAAAAATCATCGGCTTCCTGTGTGATCAGCATGATTTTTCAGTAGAGCGTGTAACAAAAGCATTTGAGAGGCTTGAAGCTGCCTCGAAGGCAAAGCAAAAGACACTGGACCAGTGGTTCTAGGTTTTATCCAGCATCGATCTGCCGTCCATCTCAACAGGCTTTTCGATACCAAGCAGTTCCAGCATTGTGGGGGCAATGTCAGATAGCTTTCCGTTGCATAGTGTGACCTTTTTATCAGCAATCACATAGATGCACCGGACAGGATTGGTTGTGTGGGCAGTATGCGGTTCATTGCTATCTTCTTCTGTCATCTGCTCGGCATTGCCATGGTCGGCTGTGATGATCGTAGTACCGCCTGCATGCTGTATTGCATCGATCACCTTCCCCACACATTCGTCCACAGTTTCCACAGCAGCCACAGCTGCATCAAAGATGCCTGTGTGACCCACCATATCCATGTTGGCATAATTTAGGACGATGACATCGTATTTCCTGGATCCGATCCTTTTGAGCACTTCCTCTGTGACTTCATAGGCGCTCATTTCGGGCTTGAGGTCATAGGTTGCAACCTTTGGTGAAGGGATCAAGCTCCGGTCTTCTCCTTCATACAGGGTTTCCGCACCACCGTTCAGGAAGAAGGTCACATGCGCATATTTTTCGGTTTCTGCGATCCGAAGCTGCGTGAGATGGTTCTTGCTGATCACTTCACCAAGTGTGTTCCTAATCTCTTCAGGCGGATATGCGATGGGAACTTCCAGTTTTTCATCGTACTGCGCCATGCAGACATAATACACCTGTGGACGTACTTTTCTCTCAAAACCATCAAAATCGTCATTGAGAACGGCATACGTCAGCTGCCGTGCCCGGTCAGGCCTGAAATTGAAGAATATGACCGAATCATTGTCCTTGATGGTTGCTACCGGTTTTCCGTCCCTGTCAAGGATGACCGTGGGTTTGACGAACTCATCGTTCTCTCCTCTATCGTAGCTTTCAATGACTGCGGTTTCTGCATCCTTTGCATACAGCCCGGTACCCAGTGTCAGCGCATCATAGGCACGTTTTGTACGTTCCCAGCGTTTGTCCCGGTCCATCGCATAATAACGTCCCGAGACGGTTGCGGTCTTGCCAAGACTAATCTCATTGCAGAACCTCTCATGTTCCCGGATATCTTCAAGAGCTGCTTTTGGGGGGACGTCGCGTCCGTCCAGAAATGCGTGGATGTATACCCGTTCAAGACCTTCCTTTGCTGCAAGTTCAATGATCGCATGCAGGTGGGTCATGTGGCTGTGCACGCCGCCGTATGAGAGAAGCCCCATGAGATGCAGCGCAGAATTGTGTTCTTTTGCGTTCTTGATTGCATCCAGCAGTACGGGGTTGCTATAAAAGTCGCCTGTCTCGATGGACCTGTTGATCAAGGTCAGCTCCTGATAGACCACCCTTCCGGCGCCGATGTTCAGGTGACCTACCTCGGAGTTACCCATCTGTCCTTGGGGAAGCCCCACAGCCTCGCCTGAAGCTTCCAGGATGCATGAAGGGTATTCTTTGACCAGGCGGTCAAGGTTGGGTGTGTTTGCAGCGAGGACTGCGTTTCCCTTGCCATCCGGACGGTATCCCCAGCCATCCAGTATCATTAACATTAACGGTCTTTTTGGTTTGGTCATGGCACTAGATTGTTCTAATGGATATTAATGCGTTGTTATCGCTGTGTTAGAATATCTCCTTCAGTGCGCGTGCCGATGTGTATACGCTTCCCACCCCGCAGACATACTGGGCTACCCTTATCGCTTCTATTATTTCCTTTTTTGTGGCACCCTCATGCATTGCCGCATGGGTAAGGGACTTTACGCCGTCCTCGGCACCGTGAGATGCATCCAGAGCCAGAGCGATGAGTAGTTTATATTTTCTGGAGATCGCTCCGTCCGAAAGGGCGAACTCACGGGTATTTTCAACAAGCTTTGCAAACTCGGGGTCGAGTTGGTCAATGATCTTTAATGGATGTTCTAGCATTTGATTACCTCCACTTTACATAAAATACAAGTGTTCCATTGTTATTTTAAACTTGCCAGATACCGGACACCGGCAAATTAGCCCGTAAGACTTAACCCGTAAAATGAATTCATGCGTCTTCGGTTAAGTGAGGAATCATGACAAATTGTATCCATTTCCATAACATTTGTCCAAAATTTTAATAGAATATGAGGTGGAACAGGGTGTCGATTTTAGGTAAAGGAGGCAAAATATGAGGCAGACTTCTAATACAAAATCGATAGCTTTCAGGCAAGAAAATTCCTTAACCGATGACCAATGAAAATGAATTAGGTATAATTTTTATTTAATGGCTACTTTACTGAATGACAATGATCGAAAAGAAGAAAATGGCTGATAATATCAATGTCGTGACTGATAACGTCAGCGTCCTGTTCGGTAAGATCTCGGGCAAGGATAAACTTGAGCTCGAGATTGACAAACTCCAAGCTCGTATCATGGAACTTAATATCGATGTAAAGCGGCTTGAGACGCAGCTTGAGAAGAATAAGGTCAATACAAGAGAAGCTGTAGCTGCAAAACAGGAGGCTGAAGAACAGCTTAATGCAGCAAACATCAGGATGGAGACGTTTGTCCATGAACTGGAATCCTTGAAAAAGGAGACTGCACAGCAGGTCAGGTTCAGGGAAATTGTGGTTATCCCGCCTTTGAAGATGAATGACTACCTTTCACAGATACGGTCGCTCCGGTCGACTCATGAGGCGCTGATAACGGCATACGTAGCAGCCGGACGTTCGATATTAGATATTGGTGATTCTGACGGCATGCTGGAGCATATTGATGAAAAGAGCTGCCATTTGCTGGACAGGATCGATTCGTCTATCGGTTTTGTGCTGTTCTATGATATTTCCCATATGGTGTGTGAGGTTATCACACCGCCGCTTCCGGTTACTAGTTCCATGTGGAGGGCAGGAAATGCCTTTGAGGCTGACCAGCTGGAAGCGATGGTAAACAGGGATATGGGGGTGTGCATCCTTGTGGTGCATGCAGGTGAGTCTTTTGTGGGGATCGCCTCTGATAAGAACGAGTTCGAGACACAGCAGGTAATACGTAGCAGTGTGAAGGCTAAGCATACCAAGGGTGGGTTCAGCCAGAGGCGGTTCGAGCGCCTGAGGGATGAGGATATTGGCCATCATGTGGAAAAGGTGCAGGAAGCCTTTAAAACGGTCCTCGCGGAAAATACGAATGGTATCGATTACATCATCACAGGTGGCGACCAGCAGCTTGCGAGACATGTCCTGACGGTTCTTCAGCAGGACATCCCTGTGATCGAAAAGACCTTTGAGGCAAGGATCGAGAAGCATAACACCGGTGCGATATTGAGAAATGCACTGAGCAGCCACAGGTACAGGCTGTGAAACAACAGGAACATGATCACCAAAGCAGAACTTTCTGGAATCGTTGATGCGATGGGTGCTGCAACCCCCTATGAGATACAGGAGATTATAGGGGAGCTTGCGTATATCAGGCATGAGGAAATCACTGACCCATCGGAGGTTAAGGAGCTTTGCAGAGCCGCGTTAAAGGACCACCTGATCGAAGCGGTTTCTTCGAAAGAGGTCACGCTTCCGGATACAAAAGAGGCAGTTGAGTTGGCAAGTGGGGCAGCAGGGGCAGGTAAGGCAGGAGTGGGAAATGAGGTTGGCGAGGCAGACGTTGGCTGTTACTACATTCCGGGTCCAAATGCGTTCCCTGAGATACTTTCTGAGATGAGTGAAGTAATCGACATCCTCGAGCTGTCAAGACGGGAGGTGGATATGAGCAAGGTTGCAAAGAGCTTTTCAACCCGCTTGAAGAGGCGTGCAACTTCCCTGAACAACAAGATCAATTCATTCACTACTACACCTTCGATCCCCGATGACATCGCAAAGCTCGAGAAGCGATACAGCGACCTGATAAACGTCTATTATGATTACGATTTCTGGCTCCCCGGAGAATTCTCGAACATGGAGGACGTAATTTCCACCGTGAGCGAGAAACTGGAACGGTTGAAGTCTGGGGCGGAAGGTCGTGATTGAGTAGAGGTTGTTGTGACCATGTCGCAATTCGTCGTATGCCTACTAGAGCGAGAAAAATCATCACACTGCATCACTTTATTTCAACCTCATGCCCTCTGACCTAATTATGCACAAGATATTTGATGGTTGGGTGCAAACTAAGCATCATCATGGCAAGAGACAGACGGGACAGCTATTACTGGAAAGCAAAGACCGAAGGTTATCGTTCAAGGGCATCCTACAAACTTTTCCAGATCAATGAAAAGTTCAACGTGATTAAACACGGCGACACCGTCGTTGACCTTGGTGCTGCTCCAGGCGGCTGGTTACAGGTTGCAAAAGAAATATCCAAGGGGCGTGTTGTCGGTGTGGACCTACAGAGGATCGTACCCATGGAGGGTGTCGAGACCATTAAAGGCGACATCACATCCGATAATACGGTTCGTAAGATCATGGAGCTCGTCGGGGAAAAAGGGGTAGATGTTGTTATCTGTGATGCCGCACCGAACCTTTCCGGGAACTGGAGCCTGGATCATGCACGCTCCATCGACCTGTCAAAGTCGGCACTCGGATGTGCAAAAAAGATACTCAAGCCAAGCGGAAATTTTGCTGTGAAGGTATTCCAGGGTGATATGTTCAAAGACTTCTTTGATGAGGTCCGCAACAATTTCACTCACACAAAGGCACATTCTCCAGGTGCTTCTAGGTCACAGAGTGCCGAGATATACATCATCGGGAAAAAATTATTAACAGCACCCGTCCGCAGGGGCGACGAGTTCGAAGTTGACATCAAGAAACTTGGCTCAAGCGGTGATGGTGCGGTGGTTATCGATGGGTTCGTTGTGTTTGTCAAAGACGTCAAAGTAGGCGAGAAGGTACGTGTAAAAATAATGGACGTAAAGCCCAACTTTGCTTTTGCGAATGTTATTGAGCGGGTTTAAAATGGTCCGCATTATTGGCTCGGAATGTCTACTTATTTACCGGTCCTGAAGCGTTTCAACTTCTTCCACAAGCTGTTTGCCTGCAGCGATCTCGTCCACGCTGTGGATTACAGCACCCAGATTATCGATTGACTGTTTGATCTCTTCATAATCGAGGTTTTCACCTTCTATGGTAATTTTGATATTCTCGGTCTGCTGGTCAACCTCATACAGACTCAGGTTAACCCCGGCCACACCTTTCAATACACTCAGTTTCTTTGATAGCTCTATGATCGACGGATGATGGGGTTTTAATACATCCAGAACCAATCTTCGTATTCCACTCAAATTTTTCAACCTTCCCTGAATACCCGGTTAATCCCGAATACCTCAGAATATTTGTTATTTAAATTATGAGTATTTCTAATATAAAGCTTATTTCACTTTATCCGTAAACTCGCATCACAAATGATTTTATTGAAATGGTTCATATGGATATCATATATTTTTAAAATCCAAAAACAGGTGGACAAATGATCGATCTACATACACACACAATTTTCAGTGACGGGGAACTGATACCAAGTGAACTTGTCCGAAGGGCGGTAGTACACGGTTACCAGGCGATTGCAATAACAGACCACGCCGATTATTCCAATATAGAGCACGTCCTTGCAGGAGCTAGAAAAGCAAAGTACCTGGAAGATGCCTGGGACATCAGGGTTCTTGCGGGTGTGGAACTTACCCATGTGCCGCCTGAAAAGATCGCCCAGCTTGTTAAAAAAGCAAGGGAGCTTGGTGCGGAGATCGTGGTCGTGCACGGTGAGACCATTTCAGAACCTGTGGCACCAGGGACCAATGCGGCTGTGGTTGAACTCAGTGATGTGGATATCCTGTCGCACCCGGGACTGATCACCTTGGACGATGCACAAAAGGCAGTGGACAACGATGTATGCCTTGAGATAACATCCCGGAACGGACACAATAGGACAAACGGTCATGTTGCAAAAGTTGCACTGGAAGTGGGTGCAACCCTTTTGGTCAATACGGACACGCATTCTCCAGATGACCTGATCACAAAGGGCACTGCCAAAAAGATCGCAATGGGAGCCGGGCTGAGCGAAGAACAGGCAGACAAAGTTCTCGCAGCTTCCATGCGTTTTATCAGGTGAACCGGAAGGTCCAATGTCAATGGCTGGTAGCATGCGTGGCAAAGTAATCGATATTTCAGTTTGTATATCCACAGACACACCGGTTTATCCGGGCGACCCTAAACCTGAGATCGAAAGGATTGCCAGCATCGAGAAAGATGGTTTTGCAGTATCAAGGATATTTTTTGGGAGTCATACCGGCACCCATATCGATGCACCTTCACATGTAATAAAGGATGGAAGAACGATTGATCAGGTACCACTTGATAATCTGGTCGGTCGGGCAGTTGTACTTGATCTGACTGCAAAGAACAAAGCCATAAGTGGGAATGATCTTGATGCTGCATATAAGCGATTTGAAAATGGTGCAGGTAGCAAAATTTTGCTGGTAAGAACCCGGGACTCACGTGAAAGAAAATATACTTCTTTTTTAACACTCTCCGTCGATAGGACCGGGTATCTGGATGAAAGCGCAGCGGAATGGCTTCTAGATAATGGGTTTAAAGTAGTTGGAATTGACAGCCAGTCTGTTGATGCTCAATCCCGGATGACAGTGCACAGGCTGCTCCTTGAAAATGGGGTGCTTATCGTGGAATGCCTGGATCTGCATGTGGTGAAAGAAGGCGTTTATTTTTTTGCATGCCTGCCGTTAAAAATAGTTGGATGTGATGGTTCACCCACACGTGCAATCTTGAT
>CAZQWP010000053.1:0-8520 GCA_964597005.1 uncultured Methanosarcinales archaeon
TCAAAAGAACCATTCCAAATCGAAGATTTTGACGTCATTGCAGCACCTGTGCATCTTGACCCGAACTACAAGATGCTGCATCAGGCACGTGAATCTGGAAAACCGGTCAAAACCCATCATCAGGTCGTAGGCAGGATACTGGCGCAGGACAAAAGGATCACAGGGTCGAAGATCATCGAAGTCACAGGCACAAAAGCAAAAACAAGTACATCATCTATTCTTGCAGACATCCTCTCCCGCAGCATGGATGTTGTGCTGCACACGTCTCGTGGTCTTGAACACTGGAAGAACGGCACTGTTACACAGATAGGGAGTGGACTCAGCATTGCTCCGGGTAGCATTCTTCAGGCTGTGGACATGACAGTGTCTGCAGACATCGTGCCGGATGTGTGCATCTTTGAAGTGTCCATCGGTGGCACGGAATATGCCGATGTGGGGATTCTCACAACCCTTGTACAGGATTACAGGATCGCCAGTGGTACAGGATGGGCAAGTGATGCCAAACTCCAGATGATCGATAACGCAAAAGAGGGTAGCACGATGATCATAAACTCCCGCGCCGATGAAGCAATCCGGCATGCTCAGGAGATGCAGGGAAAAACGGTCATCTTCAGTGATTTATATGACGATAATTCAGATGTAATTGTACAGCTCAACCAGCATAACATCAACATCAGATCAAAGCAAGGGACCTCTTCTGCAACATTGGTTTCCGGTTACGATGCCGGATCATATGTCACAGCCATGGCTGCAGCCACAGCAGCCGCACTTGAATTTGGTATTGGTCTTGATACCATTGCCACGGTTCTCAGCGAATTTCGGGGGCTTCGGGGCAGGATGCGTGAGCAAAGTTATAACGGCAGGACATTAATCGACAACTCTAATTCAGGGATGGACATACGGTCTGTTGAACAGTGTCTTTCATATGCGCTTGAAAAGAGATCTGGGGGGAAGATCGTTATGATACTGGGTGAAGAGGCTGCACAGGTCTGTGAAGGGCTGCCTCCTGAGGATGTTTCCCGGTTTGTTGAACAGCAAGGCAGCAATATTGGTGAACTGATACTGGTAGGTGATCGTATGCGTGCGCTGGAATACAAAAATGCACACTATGCAGGCACATTAAATGAGGGATTGCGGCTTGCGGAAGAAATAACCGCACCCTATGACCTGATACTTTCATGCGTTAAATCTTTTAGATAATAGCACTACACAAAAGGAGATACTATGAGCACAGAAAATATTTCGATCATACATCCGCGCCCGAGTTCCATAGTCGCCGCACTGTACACGTTGCGCGACCTGAATGTGGATGTTGCTATCTTGCACGGACCACCGGGGTGTTCCTTCAAGCACGCCCGCCTGCTGGAAGAGGATGGCATACATGTTGTCACAACAGCACTTGATGATAACGGTTTTGTGTTTGGCGGGCACGACGACCTTGTGGGACTTATAAAAAAAGTAATTGATATGTTCGACCCGAAGCTCATAGGCGTGGTGGGGACCTGCGCAAGTATGATAATCGGAGAGGAACTGCACGAGGCTGTGCTGGAAGCCAATCCTGACATACCGGTCATTGAAGTGGAAGTGCATGCAGGCTACCGGAACAACACAAAGGGTGTGGTGTTTGCGCTGGAATCTGCGCTGGATGCAGGTATCATAAACGAAGACGAGTTCGAGCGCCAGAAGTTCTTGCTGGAAGAGGCTACAATGGTCGAAAAACGCCACGGTGCCGCAAGCAGGGAGTATCTTGCACCTTCCCGTGGTGATGTGAAATATACGGTTGCAAAGCGAATCATCGAACTCTTAAAAGCCGGCAAACGTGGAATTACTATTATGAATGCCAAGAAAGAGACTGGGTACATGTTTGCGGATATCACGGTGGCTGTAAATGAGATCGCCCGTCAGCTCGGTATTGAGCAGAACGTTGTGAACATGGCAAACCTTGACGAGACCTTGGGTCTTCCTCGGGTGCGGCATCATGCAGAATGCATCATGAAAGATCTAAGGGAACTTGGTATTGAAATTCATGAAATTATTGGCGGGATGGACGAGTATCCTATCGCAGGTAATGTTGCAAGCAAACTTATTGGAGAAAAATACCGTGATTATGATTTTGCTGTGATAACAGGAGTTCCGCATGCATTACCCATGGATTACATCTCTGGTATGGAACTGATATCAGTGACCAATGGTCCTAGGCAGGTGCTTCCGCTAAAGGAAATGGGGCACGAACACGTGATCGTCGAGATTGACCTGCACCCTAAAACGCTTGGTGTAAACCATATCGTTGAATCTGAATTCGGTGCAACACTGCGGGAGGTTGCAAAGGAATCAACAGGGGAAGTGCCAGAATGAAAGAACCGAAGAGAATAGCGATATACGGTAAAGGCGGGATCGGGAAATCAAGTACTGCATCCAATATTGCTGCAGCATGTGCAGATGAGGGTCACAGGGTGATGATCATAGGGTGCGACCCCAAAAGCGATTCTTCCATCACACTGCTTGGCGGCAGGCGCATACCCACTATCTTGAACCTTATGCGAAGCGGGCTGGATGTCACGGAAGAAGATGTGGTTTTTGAGGGCTACAATGGAGTGAAGTGTGTGGAGGTCGGTGGACCCGAGCCCGGGATCGGATGTGCAGGGCGTGGCATCATTGTGGCGATACAAAAACTCAAGAAGATCTCAAAAGAGCTGGAGAAGGCTGACCTGATCATCTATGACGTGCCCGGTGACATCGTCTGTGGCGGGTTTGTAGCGCCTATCAGGAAAGGGCTTGTCAACGAGGCATATGTACTGACATCAGGCGAGTACATGCCTTTGTATGCAGCAAACAATATCTGCCGGGGCCTGACAAAGATCAATACTCCTCTAAGTGGCGTTATCTGCAATGCACGTGATGTCAGCCGCGAGGAAGGGATTGTACGCAGGTTCGCTGAAGAGATTGGAAGCGAACTGATAGCGTTCATACCAAAAGAACAGATAGTACAGGACTGTGAACGCGACGGTTATTCTGTGATGGAAAAAGCACCAGATTCAGGGATTGCGAAGGTGTACCGGCAACTGGCTCACGCGATCATGTCGCGGGACAAAGCGGTCATGCCTGATGCCCTGGAAGATGAACGGCTACGTGAACTTACCCGATGAATAAAACCAATACTAGATATGCTGCAAACAGAAACTTCCCGGACCGAATCAAAGCCAATCCCACGGGTGCTGCTGGCTGCTGACAGGTCATCCTCTGGCAAGACCACGATCACAATCGGACTGCTGTCTGCACTGGTCGCCCGCGGATATAAGGTTCAGTCTTTCAAGGTGGGACTGGATTACATAGACCCGAGTTACTATTCCGGTATCACCCAACGCAGTGCTCGGAATGTTGACGGCTATCTTATGGACGAAGACGAAATACTGGATGTCTATACCCATGCCTGCAATGAGGATGGCGGAGCCGACATAGCGGTAATTGAGGGCGTTCGTGGACTATATGAAGGGTTCGAAAGCCTGAGTGATATCGGGAGCACCGCTCAGATAGCAAAGATGCTGAAGTGCCCGGTCATTCTTATCATCAATGCAAGGAGTATCACACGTTCAGTTGCAGCGCTTGTTAATGGCTACAGATCCTTTGACTCGGATGTCAATATCACAGGTGTGATCCTGAATAATATTGGGGGGGGAAGACATGGAAAAAAGGCGAGAGAAGCAGTAGAATATTACACCGATTTACCCGTAATTGGTATGGTCCCAAGGGACAGTTCCATGCAGATATCCATGCGTCACCTTGGACTGGTGCCTGCTCTTGAGGGGCGGCGCATGGCTGATGATTTCAATGAACGGATGGGTGTCATTGGGAATATTATCGATGAAGGTGTTGACATCGAGAGGGTACTGGCAATCGCACAGAGTGCAGGACCCCTTAAACGTCCCAAAAGATTGATATTCATACCACGTTCGATAGCCGAACGCCCCAAAATAGGTGTTGCACTGGATGAAGCATTCAATTTCTATTATTATGACAATATCGAGCTACTTGAACTGGCGGGAGCGGATATCAGGTATTTCAGTCCTATCCATGACACACACCTGCCGGATGTGGATGGGCTCTATATCGGTGGAGGCTATCCCGAGCTTTTTGCTGCTGAACTGGAAGCAAACGAATCTATGCGTAGCGATATCAGAGAAGCATCAGCAGCCGGTCTTCCGATCTATGCGGAATGCGGAGGTCTTATGTACCTGACCCGGAAGATAACCACAGGTTTGAAGGGTAAAGGAACTTACCATATGGCTGATATGCCGGAGTCCACCCATGATATGGTAGGCGCTCTGCCGGGGTATACACTTATGGGACACAGTCGGGTTGTCAGTTACAATATTGGGGAACTTAAGATGGATACAGTTATCGGACAAACCGGTAATTCATTCAGGGGGCATGAGTTCCATCATTCTGAAATAACAGACCTGCCTGCAAATGCGAGGTTTGCCATCAGGCTTTCCCGGGGTACGGGGATAACGAAAGGCTGGGACGGGCTCACTGTTGAAAATACACTGGGGTCGTACGCACATTTGCATGGCGTCTCATACAGGGAATTTGCAAGATCGTTTGTTGATTTCATAATATAGGGCGAAGTATCTGTTTCTCATTTTTAGGGTCCTTTGCCATAATGCGTTTGATTTTGAATTGTATCGTATACCACTTCATTTCAATTTATAATCAAATTAAAAATGCGTATTATATATTCTAATGTAAAAACAGAAAAAACGATACGAAGCCAGATGTTTACCAATAAACATATATAGAATAACTGCTAACTTAATTTTGAGCGGGTAATATCTTTTTTTCTAATAACCCCCACTCCCCAACCCGCTCAACTATGATCTTATCAGGAATTACAGCAAGGATGAAACCTTTTCATTGGTGATCGGTTAAGGGATGAATCATGACATATGGCATACATCTAGGGAACCTATTAAAAAATGTGTGTATGAATAAATCGACTACATAAGAAAACTGATTTATTTAATTGTAAATGTTTACCGAGTTGCTTTTGTCCAAAAAAAGTAGCAACAAGCCAATAAAACATCTTAACCGATCACCAATGGAAACCTTTTTAGCATATTTTAGTACCCGTATTTACCTCTTTCTCAGGCATCAACAGCACCGCGCCATCGGCATCAGCAGCCAGCAGCATGCCCCTAGACTCCACCCCGAAGAGTTTTGCGGGTTTGAGGTTTGCAAGTACCACTACCTTACGCCCCACAAGCTCAGCAGGTTCATGTGTCTGTGCAATCCCGGCAACGACCTGCCTTGGTGTCTCCTCACCGATGTCAACTTCAAGTCGCAGCAATTTGTCGGATTTTTTGATCGCTTCTGCAGTTACGATTTTACCGATTCGGATATCTAACTTTGCAAAATCGTCATATGTGATTTCTTCTTTGATCTCTGCCACATCCTCTTCTTCTTTTATCCCCTGTGCAATAGCATTTGCTTTCCTTACTCTTTTGGATGCGATCTTTTCCATCTGCTCGATTTTTTCATCCTCTATTTTCCCGAATAATATCTCGGGCTTTGGAAGCGCAGTTCCAGCCTTGACCGATATGGTAGCATCCCCGTAGCTGGCAGCATGCACGTCACCGTTCATTCCGACCTGCTTCCATGCATCTTCCATCTTTTGCGGGAGCACCGGTTCGAACATGATGGTGAGTGCCTTTGCGATCTGGATGCAGTTTGCGACCACCTTGCCGCATGAATCCTTATCTTCCTTTATCAACTTCCATGGTTCACGTGACTGGAAATATGCGTTACCGTACGATGCCAGAGACATGACGGTATCCACTGCCTTTTTGAACTCATAGTTTTCCATGGCTTCATTTGAATCATTTATTGTGGACTTGATCTTCTCCATCACCTCAGGGTCGATGTCACCCTCAGGGATCTCACCGAAGTTCTTGTAGGCAAAAAGCAGGGTTCTATACAGGAAGTTACCAAAGACCCCGACAAGTTCGGTGTTCACCTTCTCCTGTAAAACGGTCCATGAGAAGTTCAGTTCCTTGGTATGGGATGTGTAACTTGCAAGATAGTACCGCAGCAGGTCCGGATGGAACCCATGGTCGAAATAGTCCTCTCCGACCCAGACAACATACCCCCGGCTCTTTGAGAATTTCTTGTCCTCGATCTTTACCATGCCGGAGGCAACAACTGCCCATGGCTGGCTGTAGTCTGCACCTTTGAGCATGGCTGGCCAGAATATACAGTGGTGGTAGATAATATCCCCGCCAATGAAATGGATGATTCGGGAATCACCTTTCCAGTATTTCTCCCAATGCCCATTATTTGCCTCTGCCCATTCTTCGGTAAAGGCGATATATCCGATGGGTGCATCCACCCATACATATACTACAAGGTCGTCATGTCCCGGAAAACGTACTCCCCATTCAAGGTTCCTAGTAATGCACCAGTCAGTAAGTTCCTGTTTTACCCATCCAAGTGCATAATTCCTTGCATTTGAGGTTCCCCCCAGTTTTTCAAGATAATTCAGGAGAAAATCCTTGAACTCTGAAAGTTTGAAGAAAAAATGTTCCTGATCCTGGTATTCTGCTTCAGATCCACATAGCGTGCACGAAGTTTTTTCCAGTTCACCGGGTTCCAGGTGCTTGCCGCATCCTTGGTCGCATTCATCGCCACGTGCTTTCTCGCCGCAGTGGGGGCATATTCCTTCTACATACCTGTCAGGCAAAGAACGGTCGCATTCCGGACAATATGCGATCTGTATCGTTTTTGGATACACGTATCCGTTTTCGATTAACTTGTTCACAATATCAAGGGTGCGATTGTGGTTCGTGGGGTCATCCGTGGTCCCAAATGCATCGAAATACACGCCCATTGCCTTGAATGTATCATCGAAATGCTTGTGGTATTTTTCAATGAGTTCTTTTGGTGTGGTCTTCAATTCTTCGGCATTCACAACGATTGGGGTGCCGTGAGTATCTGACCCGCAAACAAAAGTCACTTCTTGACCTTGTTTTCTCAGTGACCTTACGAATATGTCGGCTGGGACGTAGGTGCGCAGATGACCGATATGTGCTTTTCCATTAGCATAGGGAAGTCCGCAGGTAACAAGAACAGGTTTATCAGATGGGAATTTTGACATATTTAGTCTCCATTGGTAATTTATTTATCAATATACGTCTTGTTGGATGTACGCAACTGTAAAATATATTTCGCTTTTTACAATTGCAAGGGAAGGTTTTTGAATACTTAAGTTCATTGTATTGTACATATATTAGAGGTATTTAATGAATTCTGACCATGACCCCGATGATAGCTATGGAGACCATCCGGATGAGATTACATCAGATATGGACTCGAATGAAACTGGTATTGGGGTTAACTCACAAAGTGTCGGCAGTTCAGAAATAGATAATGATCCGGATAACAAGGGTAGTTTTAATGAGACACCGGTTGATGCTCCGCAGTCTCCCTCCGAATCAGGGCAGTCACAGCCACCGAATGTTTCGCATGTTTCTGGCAACCAGCCACAATATCAGCCCCCACAATATCAACTCCCCCGTCCTGAAAAAAAAAGACGAATGGGTCGGTACATAGCTATTCTTGTGTTTCTCCTGTTGATCATCAGTGTAAGCTTTGCTGCTATTTTCCAGACATTCGGCGGCGATCTGTACCTGGCAGGTGATAAGGTTGCTGTGATTTATGTACAGGGTACCATGCTCACAGGCAGTATTCCGGGAGGTCTTGGTTATGTTACCTCTGAGGAGATCTCCGACAATATCCGAAGGGCTTCTAAAGATGAGAACGTCAGGGCGATCGTCCTCAGGATAAACAGTGGGGGAGGTTCTCCAACAGCATCTGAAGAGATCGTCAGGGAAATGAAAAGGGCACAGGAGGATGGTCTACCTATTGTGGTATCCATGGGAGATGTGGCAGCAAGTGCCGCATACTATATCTCTGCGCCTGCGGATGTCATTCTGGCAAACCCCTCTACCATGACCGGTAGCATCGGTGTGATCTGGACTTTCCAGAACATGTCTAAATATTATGAAGAAGAGGGTATAGAATTCCATATCGCAAAGTCAGGTGAGTTCAAGGACATGGGTGGCACTTGGAGAGGTCTGACAGATGAGGAGAAGGAATACGCTGATACGGTTATCATTGAGATATACGACAATTTTGTGGACGAGGTTGCAAGTGATCGCAACATGAGTCGTAGTGATGTCAAGGATATTGCTGACGGGCGTATCTATACCGGTGCTTCAGCAAAGAAGATCGGTCTTGTGGACGATTTTGGTAACCTGTATGATGCGATAGACCTTGCTGCAAAACTTGGTGGTATCGAAGGTGAACCAACAGTCGTTTACATGAACAGACCGTCGCTTTCCAGCCTTCTTTTCGGTGCGGAGGCTGAATCGCCAGGACAATCACTGACCCAGGTTGTGAGCTATTTTGAAGAGAATCCATTCGGGAAAATAGTGGCTTAAAAATCGGGATTTTAATCTTTGACTTACG
>CAZQWP010000054.1:0-8366 GCA_964597005.1 uncultured Methanosarcinales archaeon
AATAGGAGTTTATAGAAGATTTAAAGGATAAATGTGGTTAATGGTTAAGCCTCATTTAAGTAGAAATTATCCTTCTTAGATACAACATTTCCGTTCGCAGGACTGTCTTGAATACCCAATGTTCATTAACGATTGGTTATTGGCACACGCCTGTAATGTGCAACGCAAAAAACGCCACTTTTACCTCCTGCCATCACAAATTATTTTAAATAGCCGCCCTATTTAAACCTTATAATGATTATTGGAGTACTCGGTCCGACCGGATCGTATTCGGAAAAAGCAGCAGAGAAATGGATAGCAAAAACGGGAGATGCAAAAGGCTTTTCTTTGCACTATTATGATGACATCCCTGACACCGTTTCTGCGTTACTTGATAAGACCATTGACCTTGGGATCATCCCTGTTGAGAACTCACTCGAAGGTTCTGTGGGGATTACACTCGACCTGCTGAATGAGAACGATCTCACCATCGTCGGTGAGATGGTGGTCACAATAAAGCACTGCCTCCTTTCAAAAGGAAAGCTCTCTGATGTCAGGGTCATCCTTTCCCATCCACAGGCACTAGCACAGTGCCGGCAATTCTTGAAAAAAAGATTTGAGAATGCTGAAATAAGAACAACTGGTAGCACTTCCCATGCAGCAAAACTTGCAAATGAATTCGAAGAGATGGCTGCCATCGCATCCCGGGAATCCGCACAGATGTACGGACTTGAGGTTTTGATACAGGATATCCAGGACAGGAAAGAGAACCACACCCGCTTCATCGTTATCAAGGCTGGACCGTCAGAAAAAAAACCTGCGGAACCAGGATCATTATTATCCTTACCCGAAAAAGTATCCTACAAAACATCCATCATCGCATACCTGAAGAAAGACCGTCCTGGTGCCTTATACGAACTTCTTGGGGAGTTTGCAAAAAGAGGCGTTAACCTCACGCGGATAGAATCGCGCCCATCCAAACGCGCACTTGGTGATTACATATTCTATATCGACTTTGAAGGTCATACTAACGAAGAAGTTATAAAAGATGCTCTAGATAATATAACATCAAGTGTCGGAATGTTGAAAAACCTGGGTTCATACCCACAATATGATCTAAGTGGCAACTCAAAGGAATAAAGAAAAATGATTCGGCACGGAAGCATAGATATCGGGAATTTCGTGAGAAAAAACAGCTCGGCGCTCAAGAAGTACCGACGAATCTACAGGATACTGGATTTTGTCTCGATCTCGCTTATCCTGTACACAATTTTTGTCATATTCAACATGGGCGATGTATTTGCCATGGCCAGCACTTTTGAACTCTACACGGGTTCAACATACCAGTTCCTTGACTACGAAATCCCTTTCGAGTCGATGGGGCTGATGGTTGTCTCAGTCGTTCTTTCACTTATTATCACAGTTGTTCTGCACATCCGCGATGAAAAAACAGATGCAATCAAGCTTATCGAAGAGAAATACCCCCGATTGCACGAGAGGCTCAGTACTGCCTATGACAACCGGTCCGTAAGCAACATCATAGTGGATAGTCTCATGAAGAACGTCCTTGACGATGTGGGAACTGTCAGGTCGTCATCCCTCATGAATAAAAAGAAGGTCCTCATTGGAATCGCTGCGTTTGTTTTTGCTTCATCCCTCTTTACTTATGTAACCGTATCCGGGTTCCACACTGACATCTCACCGCAGGACCTGCCAAATATAGTGGAAAATTTCCCATTCCCGGAAGGGGAGCAGAAAGAGGCACCCCCAGAACTCTTTCCGATAGGCGAGAACGAAGGTGAAGACGGCGGCGATGAGAACCTTTTCGGCGAGCCTGCAATAATCGTGGTGGAAGGCAAGGAGATCGACCTGACGCTGCCTCCGGGTGCAGGAGTAGGTTTTTCCATACGGGATGAGGGTGAAAGAAGGACAGAAGAATTCCAGCCTTCCTCAGCCTATGATATCAGTGTAATATCGTCCCAGGCTTATTATGAAAATCTGCCTGAGGGGTACCAGAACATAATCAAGGCATATTTTGAAGAAATAGCAAAGGAATGATTCAATAGTAATTTGTTATGATCACAACCGCATAAATGCAAGTAAAGGAGTTCATCAAATGGGTCTTACTAACAGAAACAAAAGCGATCTGTCAGGCACATATCGCGGTACCGGAAATACATTTGCAGCACTTTTCAATGAGATCGAAAAGGTCATAGTTGGACAGAGAGACGTTGTCGAGCAGATAGTTATTGCAATACTATGCGACGGGCATGCACTTGTGGAGAGTAATCCAGGACTCGGGAAAACCCTGATGATCTCCACAATGGCAAAAACAATGGACCTTGTGTTCAGCAGGATACAGTGTACACCTGATCTTATGCCAGCCGATATCACTGGAACGCACCTGATCGAAGAGAGTGGTGGAAAAAAAGAGTTTAAGTTCGAACCCGGACCAGTTTTTGCAAATATCCTGCTTGCTGACGAGATCAACCGTGCATCACCAAAAACACAATCCGCGCTCCTTGAAGCCATGCAGGAAAAACAGGTTTCTGTGGGGAACGAGACCTTTATCCTGGACAGGCCGTTCTTCATACTTGCAACACAGAACCCCATCGAGATGGAGGGCACGTTCCCGCTGCCAGAAGCCCAGCTTGACAGGTTCCTCTTAAAGATACTGGTGGATTATCCGAACTTCGAAGATGAAAAAGAGATAGTGAACCGCTACACCCGTTCTGAGATACCGGCAGTCAATAAGGTCATTGAGAAATCCACATTGATCGAGCTTCAGAAACTCACCAGGGAAGTGCCCATCGCTGATGACCTTAAAGAAAGTGCAATAAAGATCGTGATGACCACACGGGCATGGACCGATAATATCGAGTATGGCGCCTCCCCCAGAGCATCCATAGGACTGATACTTGCCGCAAAGGCACACGCCCTTATTCATGGCAGAGACTATGTGAGCAAGGAGGACATCGAAGCCATGGTATACCCTATCCTGCGGCACAGGATCATCCTGACATTTGAAGCCGAGAGGCGCGGGATTATGAAGGACCAGGTTATAAAAGAGCTACTTGTGCAGGCTAAATAACCTTAAACTAAACCATACAATAAATCCATTCAATTTAAGCAATGAACGGCAAAAACCACATCATTGATATAGATTTTTTCAGGCAACTTGACCGCTTTACCTTCATGGTCAGAAAACGTGTGTCTACAGCATACGCAGGCAGCCGGCGCTCTATTCACAGCGGGCACGGCATTGATACGGTGGGGTACAGGGAATACAATCCGGGTGACGAGCTCAAGTCCATTGACTGGAACGTCTATGCAAGGTCAGAGAAGCTGTATGTGCGCCAGTTCGAAGAAGAGAAGTCCCTGACAACCCACATCCTCCTAGATGCCAGCAAAAGCATGGACTATTCGGGCAGCAAGGTATCCAAGTTCGAATATGGGGCAAGGCTTGCAGCCGGATTTGCATATCTTGTTACAAAGGACAATGACAAGTTCGCGATCTCCACCTTTGCCGAAGATGTCGACATTACAAACCCTCGCCGGGGCAGGCGGTATCTCATACGTACCATCGACCGTTTGAGTGAAACAAAACTTGAAGGTACCACTGCCACCAATGAGTGTGTCATGAAATATGGGCGGATGATACGGTCACGGTCGCTGGTCATCATCATTTCGGATTTCCTGGACGACCTCGAATCCATCGAATCCGCGATATACCGGCTTGCAGACCACGACCTGATACTGATTCAGGTACTTGACAGGACCGAGAGCACACTTACCCTTCACGGAGACATGAAACTAAAAGACCTGGAAACCGGTAACGAGCTTAAAACGTATGTCAGTGAAAGCTTCAAAGCCGAATACCAGAAGCAGCTTGAAACTCATATAAACCGAATCACGAAAGCCTGCAACCGCGTGGGTGCTGAATTCTACACCTTTACTACGGATGTGCCTATCTTTGATGCATTCTTCCATACGATCAGCAGGAGGCGGTTGTAATTCCCTTTGCGAACACACTCGCACTTGCAGCACTTATCAGCATCATCCCGCTAATTATCCTCTACCTGCTGCGCCCGAAACCTCCTGTGATACAAATCCCTTCCCTGATGTTCCTTATGAAAGTGGAACAGCAGAAAAAGCGGCTCTATTCATCTATTACCAAGCTTATAAGAGACCCCCTGTTCCTGATACAGCTTATTGTACTGATACTGCTTTCATTGGCAGCCGCAGGTCCGTTCTTCAACACCGAGGAACCGCTGAGTGGCGAACACACAGTACTTGTTCTCGACTCGTCCGCGAGCATGCATACCGACGGGCGTTTTGAGGATGCAGTATCCATCGCGAATGATTATGTGAGCAAGACAAATTCCATCGTCCTTGCAGAGAACGTACCTGTTATTGCACTCCAGTCCGAAGGTGCATCCAGTGCTAGTGGCGTTCTTGAAAAACTCGAACCAAAGGGAGTTGTTGCCGACCTTTCAAGCGCCATATCAAGTGGGATGCGGATACTTTCCGAAGAAGGTGGCAGGATCATTGTCATCTCTGATTTCACGAACTGGGAAGGAGAAGACCCCGTGACCGCGAAAAGCCTTGCTGAGTCCTATGGTATGAAGGTGACGTTTGTCAGGGTCGGGAAAAGTGCGGACAATGTGGGAATTATCAACGGCTGGCTGGAAGCCGGTGATGTCGGTTACACCTACAACGGTGTTGTCAAAAACTACAAAGGAACTACTGAAAATGTGGAGATAGATGTGAGTATTGGCGATGATAGGACTTCCACAAGCATGACGTTGAACGTACCGGCACGCTCCACAAAACAGTTAATGCTCACCAATCTCGGAACAGGCATTACCACGGTCCGGATAAAGAATACGGACAGCATGATGGTGGATAATACCGCCTACATATCGATACCTAAAGTCACGGAGCAGAGTGTCCTGCTGGTCACGGATGCCGCAAAACTGCCATCGAGAACTGCTCTCTCGCTCATCCCGAATACAGAGACCACAGTAACGCAGGTTGTGCCTTCTGATATGGACGGATACGATGTTGTGGTCGTTGCAAGCAGGGATACACCCCTGTCAAAAAACGAGATATTACGACTTGATGGATTCATCAACGGCGGTGGTTCGGCAGTGTTTATCGCAGGTGATACACTTACGTCCTCAGTTGCGGATTTTGACCTGTTCAAACTGCTGCCTGTAAAACCACAGGAGATTGCAGAAACACCTGACGGAACTGCCCTGAAGGTCGTCCAGCCCACGCGGCTTACAGAGGATATGAAGTTTGAAGAGGTCGCGGTCCTCAAGTACCTGAACGCAACACCAAGAAGTGATTCCACCTCCCTTGTGGCAACCGAGAACAACATTCCGGTGCTCACATACCAGACGATAGGTGACGGTACGGTGGTATATCTTGGACTCAATGATGCACTTGGAGATTATGCATGGGGCAATTTCCACAACCTTCCGGAATACCCTGTATTCTGGGTAAAACTGATCGGATGGCTCGGTGGAGCCGGCGACATCACGGATTACAACCTCAAGACAGGTGCGATAACAGCATTGTCAAGGGAACAGGAAATAAAGGCACCAAGCGGAATCTTGACAGGCAACCGTGTTCTGTATGAGGAGGTCGGGATCTATGAAGTGGTCGGTAAAAGGATTGCAGCCAATCTCTATGATGACAGGGAATCCGATACCACACTTGACGCCTCGGATGTTATCCAGCGTTCCATCGAACAGACAGGATCCAGCGTTGTCAGGGCTACCACATATACCACAAAAAAAGAGCTGGACACCTACCTGATCGCGGGTGTGTTCCTGCTGATGCTGCTTGAAATACTGATCATTCTAAGGCGGGGTGAACTGTGATGCTATCCCTTGAACAGCCGCAGTTGCTGTGGCTGATGGTTCCTGTGATAATTATAGGTCTTTACCTGATTAGGAAAGGTGCAAAAACCGGTCTTGTTGAATCCAGAATCATTGTTGCAGCCCTGCTTGTCATAGCAATTGCTTCGCCCTTTAACCTCGTCAGCAGCACAGCCACTGATGATACACCTGAGATTGTGGTGATCTCTGATGAGACCCGCAGCATGGAACTCTTTGAGGAGGGGACAGCATCCCGACTCTATGAAGCACTTACGGCAAAGACACCCTCAACCCTTGTCAGGGTCAGCGGGGATAAGACTTCGGTAGGGGATGCCATCGTACAGTATTCGAGGGGCGATAACCAGATCGTGATCGTGACAGATGGCAACAATAATTATGGCAAGAATCTTGAAGATTCGCTGAAGTTTGCAAAAGATAGCGGCACGACGGTCTATGCAGTACAGCCCGAACTTGAGAAAAACGACATGAGCATTGAGATGACCGGTGATAAGACCGTTGTCGTCGGTAACGAGAACCTGTTCGAGGTTATTGTTTCACAGGCAGGGGATACGGCGGTAAGTTATCGTATCGAGGTCTATGCGGATGATGAACTAATCCGAAGCGGCACCCTCAGCCAGTCCACCCGTGAAAAAGTGACACAGGTCAAGCATACTTTCGAAACGTTGGGCGCGCATACGTTGAGTGCAACCCTCACGCCACTTGATGAGGACAGGGACCCCATAAACAATGTATTCTACAAGTCAGTGTATGTTGTTCCAAAACCAAAGGTTCGTCTCATCGCAGATGAGACAACATCACCATTTGCACAGATCATATACAACCTATACGACGTTTCATCAACGGACAGGCTGTCAGATATCGATGACAAAAAAGTGGTGATCCTTGATAACAAAAATATCAAATCACTCTCCCAAAACGATGTTAGTACACTGAAGGGATACGTGACCGACGGACACGGTCTTGTTGTTGTCGGAGGAGAGCGGGCTTATGATTACGGTGATTACCTTGATTCGTCCTTTGAGGAACTGCTGCCTGTAATGTCGAAACCAACAGACTGGAGCGGTGGCAGGAATGTCGTGCTGGTTCTGGATATTTCCCAGAGCACTGCCGCACACAAAACACTTGGCGACATTCTTGGTAATGCTATCAACATCCTTCAAAACGAGAAGTTAAGGGATGCCTATGCAGGTGTGATCGCTTTTGGGAGCACGGGTGTTGACGTCTCTGACGGTCTTGTGTACCTTGGCGTGCCCTCGAATATTGAGAAACTTGAAGATGACATGTCCAAATTAACGCCGGGTGCCACCAGTATCACTTCATTGGATCAGGGGCTTCTCATTGCACAGGACTGGCTAGAAAGTGAGGTCGGAGAACTAGATGTCATCATCATATCCGATGGCGGTATTGAGCAATCCTATGATAACAGTCTTGCGGTTGCAACCGAACTTCATAATCAAAATGTCAATATTTTCTATATACATATAAAGTCAAGTGCGCCATCGCAGTACGATGTACGTGGTGTTGCCTATGCGGAGAAATTGATGAACGAGGTTGATGGGACATACTTCCACATAGAAGAGTACGAACGTGCAAACCTCGTATTTGGGGATGTCGAAAAACCGCCTGATGAAGAATCCACATTCCTTGATGTTTTCCCCTTGATCGAATTCAACCCCAACCACTTTATAACTCGAAATATGGAGATTGCAGGAAATATTACAGGATACAATGACGTGACCCCTAAAGCAGGTGCAGACAGGGTCATTATCACAACAATCGGCAAGCCTGTGCTGACAACGTGGAGATACGGGCTTGGACGGGTGGCGGTGCTGACAACGGATAACGGAGAAGGCGGCGGCAACAGGTGGAGTTCGCAGATGTATTCAGGCAACAATTCGAAGCTCACATCCTCCATGGTCAACTGGGCTATCGGGAACCCACGTGCAGAGGAAGGCGCGGTGCTTGAGGGTATGGACACGTGGTTCGGCACGCCTGTGACACTGACACTTACCATGTATGATGAGGGCGTGGTGCCTGCACTCGCCCTTGACAATACGCCCATCGAACTGTCCGTGACCGGCAGGAACACCTACGAGACCACCATCGACCCCAAACGCATCGGATTGCATGATGTATCCGGCTACCCGGTTGCTGTTAACTATGCACTGGAATACCTTGATGTGGGGCTGAACGAAGACCTGCCTGTGTTTATCAAGGCAAACGGCGGAAAAACGTATACAGAACAGGAAGCACGCGCGTTATTGCTTGAGGAAGCCAGGAAGAACTCCCAGAGAATCGTTAAGGAACCTGTGAGCTTGAAGATGTACTTCATCCTTGCAGCACTGGCACTGTTCCTGCTTGAGATAGTTATCCGGCGTATCAGGGAGATACAGGAAGCAAGACGTGCTGAAAAGGCCCATGCTTAGGGGTGAACTACTCCACGCTTACGCATGGAGCTTCTTGCTTCATTCTTTGAACCAT
>CAZQWP010000055.1:0-8365 GCA_964597005.1 uncultured Methanosarcinales archaeon
CGAAAGGGGACTTCTCGGCTTACAAGTTAAAACCCAGAATAAACAATGGCATCTCGATGGTCCGGAGTTGTTTCGTTCACCTGCTTGCAAACCACTGCTCTGTCTTCCTGAGACCTTCCTTAACACCCTTCATAACAGTTCCAGTGATCTTCTCACCGAACTCTGTATACGACCCTGCATATTCTATACACGGTCCGGGACCCTTCTGGTATGCCACTATAACTGCATCGGTTGTCGTCCCCAAAAAATCATATCCCATTTCCATAAGAGCAAGCCCTTTGGCTTCGGTGGCTGTGATAACCGCACCGACCATCGCGCCTTCAGACAGGTTTCCATCGACTACAAGGATGAGATTTATGGTTCCAACCCTGTTCACCCTAAAACTTGATGGATGGGTAATGCCAGCTGTTACAAAGGTCGTCAGGTAGCCATCTGTTATCACACACAAATTATCCATGCCCACTGCCGTAAGAAGCCCAAAGTACGGGTGGTTTACGTCAAGGGAACCAGCCAGGTTCTCCAGATATTCCAGTGGTTCATAATGGTCAAAATCCGACTGGACCGCGTGGTTGAACAGGCACCTTGCACCTCCGCGCCCGCCTTTTAAGCCTGAACTTATGGCTTCAAAATCTCCTTCAATTACTAGGATATCGTCCTTAATTTGATATTTCATTTCGTGGCTCCAGAACAGGCATTACAAAGATCGAATTTGTTTTCCTATTTTCCGTCACTTCCACTGGCAAATTAAACGTAACCCCGATATTCGAAGAGGTAAGGACATCCCGGGGAGTGCCGGTTGCTACCAGTTCCCCATCACGAAGGAGACAGATCTTATCGCAATAATAGGCAGCAAGGTTTAGGTCATGTATCACTGCCACAACCACCAGGCCCTTTCGGGATGCCTCTTTCACAAGATTCAGGACATCTATCTGGTTGGTTATATCAAGATGTGAGGTTGGCTCATCCAGAAGAAGGATCTTCGGTGTTTGTGCCAGTGCCCTTGCAATGATCACCCTCTGAAGTTCACCCCCGCTTAACTGGGTGACCAGCCGATCTTTCAAATAGTAGGTGTTTGTCTTTTTCAGTGCATCCATTGCAATTCTGACATCTTCCTTGCTTTCAGAACTTTTGATATAAGGAGTACGTCCCATTAGCACGATATCCCTCACTGAAAACTCAAAGTTTATTGATATCACCTGGGAAACCACTGCCACATTCTTCGCAATTTCCCTGCTTTCCATTTCCCTAACATCCTTCCCATCGATCAAAACTTCTCCTGATGTGGGTTTTAAGACCTTTGTAATGGCTTTGAGCATTGTGGTCTTTCCTGAACCGTTCGGACCGATGATCCCCACAATTTCACCTTCACTTGCTTTCAATCCGACATTATTTAAGACACGCCTCTCCCCATAGCCCATGGTCAGTCCTTTGATCTCAAGCATACAGGCTGTCCCTCCTTTTTCGTAAGAGGTATATGAAGAACGGCGCGCCGAACATGGCGGTCACAACCCCCACAGGCAGTTCAGACGGTGCCATGATGGTTCTAGAAAATGTATCACAAAGTACCAAGAAGATCGCACCCATTAGAGTTGAAGCGGGAAAAAGTATCCTGTGGTCGGGACCGACTAGTATGCGCATGATATGAGGAATAATGAGACCAACAAAACCGATAATCCCACTAACGGAAACTGCTGCCGCCGTGATCAGTGCGGAAAACACCAGCACGTAGCGTTTAACATGCTCAATATCAACACCAAGATGGTGCGCCTCCTCTTCTCCCAGAAGCATTACATTCAGTTTCCATGCATACCGGTACAGTACAAGTATCCCTAAAATGATCATAAAAGATGTGATCCTCAGTTCCTCCCAGCTGGCATTCCATAGCCCGCCCATTATCCAGAAGATTATTTTGTGTGGTGATTGTGCAAGGAAAATAATCATAGAAGTGATTGCAGATAGTAATGAACCAATAGCTATACCGGAAAGAAGAAGGGTGTCTACAGGTACCTTTCCACCGACCTTTGATATGTTGTACACCACGAATATTGCCAGCACAGCCATCATGAAAGACATTAGCTGAACCGGAAGCATTAGCACAAACCCAATGGATGCGCCCAGTGCCGCACCTGATGACATCCCGATTATATAGGGGTCTGCCATTGGGTTCTTCAGCAATCCCTGCATTGCGCATCCGGCAGTGCTCAGTGCTGCACCCACGAAGGCTGCGAGAAGTACCCTTGGAAGGCGAACACCAATAATGATGGTCTCATAATTGTCGAGCCATGTGTGTTCCATCGGGAAGAAGTTTGCAAGCAGGATCTTTGCGGTGATAAGCGGGGAAATTATCGTGGAACCAATAGCAGTATTGGTAATGATTACTGCAAGCAGAATTAATGCCAGTAAAAATATAACAGACCTGCCCAGTTTAGCCATGATATTTGTCTCTTAAAAGGGATTTGGATGATTGTTTTATGTGGTCATCTTTAATATCGCATTCGTCTCAGGTAAACCGCAATTAACATGCAAACCGTAAGCAACAACCCAAAACCGGGTGCACGTGATGTGTTAGACGAACCATCAACAGTACCGACAGTATCTTCCATAGAAGTGGCATCAGAACGGTTGTTTGGTGATCCGCTCTCTGCTACTGCTTCAGGTCCAATATAACTGTGCAGTTCTGCCAGTCCCTGCACGATCCTCGGTCCTGCCAGTTCAATGGTTTGTGAATCTGCTATTGCGTAGACTTTCCGGTTCTTCACCGCATCTGTCTTGGCCAGTATGGGATTACTGTTTATCGCTTCCATTATGGTGTATGAGCCACCACCCATGCCGGAGCAGATTATTACCTGTGGGTTTTTATTGATGACCTCCTCAATACTAATGATCGGCCAGCCCTCTCCCTCAAGAATATTTTTGCCACCTGCCATCCATATCAGGTCACTGGGATATGTGTCAGAGCCTGCTGCATACAGGGGATCATGCCATACTAGGTAAAGCACGCGTGTCCGCTGGTCAGGAGACATGTCATCAGTTTGAGACGTTATTGTCTGTATCTGCTGTGTCATACCTTCCGTAACCGATTCAGTAATATCTTTATTTCCTGTGATGTTTCCCACAAGCCGGATACTATCAAGAATGTCATCCATTGTTTCGGAATTAAATGTAATCACTGTGAAGCCCAGGTTCCTCAATTTGTTTATTGTATCCTCGCCATTTGTGTCCTCTGCAAGGATAAGATCCGGCGTAATGTTCACCACAGCCTCGATATTGATAGTGGAGAATCCGCCAATCTTTGGTAAATTGACAACCTCGGGCGGATATGCATCATAGGTTGTCCCACCAACCACCCTATCCCCTGCACCCACAGCAAATAGTATCTCAGTATTACAGGGCGAGAGGGATACGATGCGCTCAGGTTGTTTTTCGATCGTCACTTCATAACCAAAATCGTCTGTTACATTGATGGGATATGCCTGTGCATTTGAGATCAGGACCATAGTTAAAATGAGCAGGATGATGCAGGATATTTTTGACATTAGGATTTCCTCGCCCCTCATTAAGAGGGTTCTTTATAAAAACATGGTGTTCCAGCTAACAGGTGTTAGCAAATTGGGTGAATCCTGAATGCCCATGACAGAGAATTGTGCCGTTTTTATCTCTGCAACTGCCGCAGGGTCCTGAATATGCTAAAATATTCTCGGCTAAAAGTTAAACCCCTCCTCTCCTGAAACCAGTGTAGATGGCGCCAGCGACCAGTATCGTGACCAAAAAGGCTGCAATATCAGACCCCGAGAACGACATCATTCCCGTCTCCGGGGTTTGCTGAGTTTCGTCCTGCATTTCATATCCCTCCACGTAATCACTATCACTGATTGATTTCAGTGAAGATTCCGGCGCTTGTTCTACGTTCGTTCCAAAACCTGAATCTGCGTTCAAACTCTCATTGGCGGACTGGCTGTCTTGGAGCCGCCTCCATGCACTGCTATCACTGTCTTGGGTCTTGACGCTGGTAACATCCACAGGAGGTGCCTGCCGCCCTGTGGCATCGTTCATCAGTTGGCGGTACATCTCTGCAACATCCTCACTGACAAGACCCGGAACCGATAACACCCCCTGAATGTACTCATCAAGCAAAGGATTTCCGCAGGTATGGTGGCAACATGTAACACCGTTCTCGACCACAGATTCCACATATTCACTCACAAGAGTCTGAATAACCTCGTTGGAAGCATCCCAGTATTCCTTTCGAATGGTTTCAAGCATACGGGCGGTCATGGACTGGTATTGGTACGGATTTTCTTTAAAGAACTCCTCCAAACCAAGGTCATATTTGTCTTTTACATATACCTTATATACCATATCCCAGTTATTATCCGTGACCATTTCAGGTAGTGTAGCATCCCAGCCCCACATGTATTCGGTGAATTTCATGAACTCTCTGGAACCGGCATAATCATACTCCATCATCCCTTCGATCCATTTAGGATTGAAATACCTTGCAAGTAATTCGGTCCTGTAGACTTCCTCAAGTGTGGTCATATGCAGGTTATCAACGTTCTGCAAGTCAGCTATATACATATCAGGTGTAGTACCTGTCAATGCCCTGACCACCATGCCAAGTGCACCGAACTCTGAGTAGAAGTCATCGTTGTCAATGACACCGAAGATGTTCGATGTGTCACTATGCACGGCTGCATCTATATCCACAAGGTTCATCCCTAAGACCTCTTCAAAATGATCACCCCACATATCATCTCCGTATATGTTTGCCATCCTTGCTATGTACAGGTCGGCAAGTTTTGACTCATCCTCCCAGGTATTGCTTGCAGAAATAGCCTCTGACATTCCTGTGCCATAAGCACCCGGTGATTGGGTGAATATCCTTGATCTTGATAGGTACTGTGCCGTTTCATTGTCATATCCCATACCGATGAGTGCAGCTTCCATCTTCATAGAGTTACACCTGACATAGTTATCTTCACAGCTTTCATTGAGGTCTGCAACCATGCGGACCGCCCTGTCCATCATTTGAAGTTGGAAGGGGAATGTATCACGGTAAAGCCCGGAAGGCAACAGGAGCACATCGATCCTGGGGTGACCCAAATCCTCCAAGGGTATGATCTCAAGACCATCGATCGAACCAAGGTCGTCACGATGTGGTTTTACACCCAGCAGTGCATATATCTGTGCTTCTATAAGTCCATGATGGCGCATTGTTTCGACAGACCATAGTATATAGCTTACCTTTTCCGGATATGTGCCGTTATGGGTTGCTTTATAGTCTTCAAGCATTTGTTCTGCAAGCATGCTTCCAAGCAGTTCGTTCTCTTCATCAGGGAATCTCCTCTGATCGAAACTGTAGAAGTTCCTGCCGGTTGGCAATGCTTCAGGATTGCGTATCGGATCATTTCCTGGTCCGGGTTCAATATACTCTGAATTAAGGGCACGCAGTAACTGATCGGTCTCACGTGATGTTTGACCGATCAGAGATGAATATTCCAATGCCAGATTGAGATCGTCTGTTATGCTAGGATCATTAAAACCAATAATGTCGTCCTGGGCACTTACAACGTCCGTACCGTTGAGCAATGTGGCGTTCAAAAGCTTAATTGCATAAGCATTCGCCTCATCCTCCCAATCTTCTCCATCCCCAGTATCCTTCGGGATCACATTATAGATGTCGTCGATGAAATCATCACGAAGAATGGACTTGACCATGGCTACAAGTTTCTCACCTTCAAGTTCAACCCCGAAAGTATGGAGTCCCAGAGGTATAAGTGTTGACTGTAGCTGGTGCAAGTAGTCATGGAGAGGTGTTTGCAGGAAGGTTTCGAACTGGGTCGTATTCATGTTAGCCAATTCTTCACTTGTGACACCAAGATTGTCTGACAGACACAGGGAATCGTACAGTTCTATCGTGCTGTTGCGATAGAGTGCCTTCAACATCTCATTATCTGCATCCTGGTAACTATGTATCTTATCATGCAAAGTAGCCAGTTCTGCATAGATGCCTGCCTCAACTATCGGTGATGTCAGGTGGTCAATGATGACCGCATTACCCCTGCGTTTGGCCTGGGTACCTTCACCCACATTGTCCATGATATATGGATAAATGACAGGCTTCTCGGCTACCATTATAGACGGATAGTCGTATCTCCATAGCCCAATCTCTTTTCCAGGTAACCATTCCTGGGTCCCGTGGGTACCGAAGTGTATGATGGCGTCTGCATCATAGATGTTATTGATCCAGAAATAGGTTGCAAGATACTGGTGTGTTGGAGGCAGTTCCTTATCATGGTACAGAACTGATTCATCAGAGAGCATGGCTCTGGTTGGCTGGGGTACGAAATTGATGTTTCCAAGCTGTACTGTTGGTATTACAAAGTATTTTCCACTCTCATTTTCATACACCATGACGTTGCCGGGTGCTTCTCCCCATCTTGCTTCAACATCATTCCTGACAGACTCTGGCAGGATATTGTACCATTCAAGGTATTCATCTGTAGGCAGAAGAGTGACCATGCCTGAACCCACAACTTTTTCAAGTTCTCCCGGCGCCCATGTACCAACGTTCCTGCTTTCAATGAAAAGGTCGATGAACTCACTGCCATTTTGAATGGTGCCGCTTCCGATATCATAACCCTCGTTTTGCATCCGTTCAAGTAACAAGGTGAAACTTGAGCCGACGTCAAGATAACTGGCACCGATATTGCTCTTACCGCCTTCGTGGTTATAATATATGATAGAGACCTTTTTGTCAGCGTTTTCCATTCTTCCAAGATCCGCCCATGCAATTGCACGATCACACAAGAATTCTACTTGTAACATGATCGGTTTGTAGTAACATGTGTCACTGCCTTCTTCCACAGGGACCCTGCCAGCTACCCATATATAATCGATACACCCGTCGAGCTCAGGCTGGTTAACGTGGGAAGGAATGGAAGTTGAGCTCAATCCCGACACACTGTTGTTGTAGTCATCCGGTGAATAGGCATAATCAACCATTCCTTTTAGTACAGGAACATTGTAGCTCTTAAGATATTCAACACCTTCTTCATGATTTTCATAATTCAAAAAGAAACCTTTTAAGGAGATGATGGAATCCACCAGAACTTCATCACCCTTGGTGAAATAATCGACATCTTCAACACATACATTGCATGTAGTGTAGATGACATTACAACCTTTCGATTCAAGATACCCGATTATCGCATCATCTGTGGTGAAAAACATGGGATCATTCGCAATCTCGAAATTTATTATCCCTATCGTGGGAGCAGATGGATTGTATCCATGATCGGCATACCACTCAAGATACTCGGTACTGTCTTCGAAAACTCTTGGGAATGCATCCGGGTGATATATCCCATTTTTAGGAATTGATGGAGGGGCTACAGGTGAATATTGGATGTAGGTATCTTCAAGTTCTGCTCCTATATAGCGGATCCAGCTTTCCATGTTCTCATATCCGCTATTTTCGATATACTCTTTCATCACGTTATGAGGCGGATTATCAATATCGATATTGCCAATCCCGGTCGTATCCATTATGTCAAATAGCCCTATATGTGTACCACCGTTCTTTGCATCGATTAGTACATCCTCTATTGCATAAATATCGTTGGTACCAACCATCTGCATAATTATAACTTCCTGGTCTGAAAGATCGGTGATGTTTACAAGACCACGGTCGCTCGTCAGTATTATGTTGAAGCGGTCTGTAATCACATTTCTCTCGTCAATGACCTTGTTAAGGAAATGGCTTGTAGTATCGGGATTGATGACGAAAGTAATATTCACCTTGTCCTGCAACACCACTGGTTCTGGGATATCTTCTTCATCCCAGAGTCCAGAGAAGTTCTGCCCCATGAATTTGAGCATGCTTTCCATGTTCGATTCTCCACCCTGCACCCAGTACCGTTCTATATCGGTGTATTCTTCAGAATAAAGGTCGACATTTGGCAGGGTGATGTTGGAGGAGAGATTGTAGCCTATGACCTTTGCACCGCCTGTTCTGGCAGACTTTATACTCGAAGTCCAATCATCTACTACGGATTCATCCTGTGACTCGATGAAGATCAATCCATAATCGGAGAATTCGAACCCCGCAGGTACAGGATTATCCAGTGTAAATATCGTTATGTTTAGATTCCCAGAGATGTTAGTGTCATGTGCCGCATTATTCAGGGCAACTCCGTTAAAGTCGTTACCAAGGACAAACACGAATTCATTGGGATTTACTTCGTGATCACTCATGATGGCTACTTTCAAAAAAGTTGGGGTATATGTCGCAAGGTGAAGTAGGAGAGTTTCAGCATTCTCGAGCTTCACTGAGTCATCAAGTGTATCATTGATCATATTGCGG
>CAZQWP010000056.1:0-8344 GCA_964597005.1 uncultured Methanosarcinales archaeon
GAAAGCACCCTTCGGGTGCAAATTTATTGTAGCTATGGCTAATCCATCACTACACGCCAATCCGTTATTTTGCTGTTGACTTCCAATGTTTTACTTGATGGTCCTTTTTCATACCACAAAAACTTCATTTTCCCACCACAAAATGAGCATCGTGGCACCCACTTATTTAATTTATTTTTAAAATCCCCGAATGTCGTCTCATTGGTGATCGGTTAAGGGATGAAACATGACATATGGCATACATCTAGGAAACCTATTAAAAAATGTGTGTATGAATAAATCGACTACATAAGACAACTGATTTATTTAATTGTAAATGTTTACCGAGTTGCTTTTGTCCAAAAAAAGTAGCAACAAGCCAATAAAACTTCTTAACCGATCACCAATGGTATGTCTTTCATCCCCCATCTTACGAAAGGAGACTTCTCGGCTAAAAGTTAAAGGATGTCTCGCGGGTATATGTCAACAAGGATTCCGCTATCTCGTTTACCTTTGATGAACCTGAAAATGATATCCAAAATGTGCAGTACAGGGCTCTGACAAGTTCTGGATACGTTTCCACGACCATTGAAGTACTGAAAGATACGTCCACTTTTGTGTCTCAGGCACCGTTGGGTGTAGTTTATAAGAACATAAACATCTGGGTCAGGAAGTCAGGTTATGCTACAGAGAAAAATATCGAAACCCCGGTTGTTGAGTTCAAGGTCACGAAAAAGTGGGTTACAGATAACAATATCGATGTTGGTTCCATCAAACTGAACCGATATCACGATGATATATGGAATCCGCTGACAACCAGAATGATAGGTGACGATGCTACATATTTCTATTTCGAAGCAGAGAAACCCGGTTTTTCACCATTTGCAATTACCGGACAGCAAAAACGCTTCATATCAAGTGTGAGCGTCAGGACCGAAGCAACTGAAGAACCAACTATTGTAGCTACCGAAGAGCCAGTAGAAGCCGCAGCAGTTTCAACTGAAGAAATAGAAGCAACTCCTGAGGAAACGTCAGGATCGTCTTACCTTTTGATAGGAATGGTCATCTTGATCGTTATCGAAGCATACCTGTATATGCGAAGAAAACAAAGTTGATACCAGTAGTTCTAGATCACACGCAGGAGAAATGACCGTTGAAAACCATAGTTATCGGGATAGAAGGTACTGCATGGAACCTGAGTGCAGCCATCGTAAATGAAACTGATGTTGTGGCAGAGGTCACAGAAACATACAGCCCGAAAACAGGCGGGATACATCCCCGGGAAGCTGCACAGCACCATGCAGTTCATGCTGCCGGTGTGATACGGAATCTTCTGGAAGAAGGAAAGAAAAACGGTCTTAAAGCCGGTGACATCAATGCAGTTGCATTCTCGCTGGGACCGGGGCTTGGTCCGTGCCTTCGCACAGTTGCAACGGCTGCAAGGATGCTGGCACTGTCGCTGGACGTGCCACTTGTTGGTGTCAACCACTGTGTAGCACATGTCGAGGTCGGGAAATGGAAAACTCCTGCAAGGGACCCGGTGATACTGTATGTCAGCGGTGCCAATTCACAGGTGCTTGCCTACCGCGCAGGAAGGTACCGGGTATTCGGTGAGACCCTTGATATCGGGATCGGAAATGCCTTTGACAAGTTCGCAAGAAGTGCCGGGCTAAGCCACCCGGGCGGACCGAAGATAGAGGAATATGCCAGGAATGCGGATACGTATGTTCCACTGCCATATGTGGTAAAAGGTATGGATTTCTCGTTCTCCGGACTCTCCACCGCAGCAACGGATGCACTTAAAAGTGCCTCTATCGAAGATGTATGCTATTCATATCAGGAAACTGCCTTTGCCATGCTGGTGGAGGTAACCGAGCGCGCACTTGCACATACCGGCAAGGACGAGGTGCTGCTGGCAGGCGGCGTGGGTGCTAACATGCGCCTCCGGGAAATGCTGGATATCATGTGCGATGACCGTGGTGCAGCGTTCTATGTGCCTGAGAAGCGGTTTATGGGCGATAATGGAGCAATGATCGCATATCTCGGGCTGCTGATGTTCAAAGCCGGCAGCGTGATAGATATTGGAAAATCCCATGTCAATCCAAACTTCAGGCCGGATGATGTGGATGTCACATGGATAACGGAAGATTGATTAGTACAGGGATTGTCAAAGAGTGATTGAATGTATCTTGCAAGCGGTGCCGAAGCAACAGTTACACTTGAGCATGGTGTGATAATAAAAGAGCGTGTACCAAAAAGGTATCGTTTGAAGGAACTGGATGAGCGGATACGAAAAGAGAGGACGCGTGCAGAGGCACGTTTGATGTCGGAGGCAAGACTCCGGGGGGTTCTAACACCGATCATTTACGATATCGAGGATTTTACCATAGAGATGGAATTTATTCAGGGCGAACCTTTGAAGAATGTAATGACCCCTGAGCTAAGCGAACGCGTGGGAGAACTCATAGGACGGCTGCACAGTGGCGGTATCATCCACGGGGACCTCACAACATCCAACATGATCCTGCACAATGACAGGATATACCTGATAGATTTCGGGCTTGCGTTTGTTGACAGGACAATCGAGTCACAGGGTGTGGATTTGCATGTGCTGTTCCAGACATTTGAAAGTACCCACAACCGGCACGAAGAATTGATCGAGGCTCTGGGGAACGGTTACAGAAAAACATTTCCAGATGCAGATGATGTACTAAAACGAGTTAAGGAAATAGAGAAGAGGGGTAGATATGCTTAAGGTTATATTTGTTACCGGTAACGCCGGGAAATTCAGGGAAGCAAAGGATATACTTGCTAAAAAAGGAATTGAGGTTTTGCAGCAGACCGGAGGATATCCAGAGATACAGGAAGATGAACTTGAACCAATTGCGGCATACGGTGCAAAATGGGCATCCGAGGAATTAAAGATGCCGGTCATGGTGGATGATTCGGGTCTGTTCATCCAGATACTCAATGGTTTCCCTGGCCCCTATTCGGCATTCGTGGAAGAGCACCTGGGAAATAAGAAAATGCTGAAGTTGATGGAAGGTGAAACTGACAGGCGGGCTACTTTCAAATCTGTTATCGGTTACTGTGAACCCGGAGAGCAAGCCTTTGTCTTCACAGGTACGGTTGACGGACAGATAGCATACGAAGAACGTGGCACAAGTGGTTTTGGGTATGACCCGATATTCGAATATCAGGGACAGACCTTTGGCGAGATGGGAGACGAAGAGAAGAACAAGGTGTCCCACCGCCGAAGGGCACTGGATAAGTTCTTTGAATGGCTTGATTGATCCTAATGGGATTGGAGATAAAACAAAATTTAGAACTATTATTACTTGTTTGATTATTAGAAAAAATTAGGGCTTATATCTGCTTAAAGAATATATAAGGCGCTAATATTCTATAAGAGTATAATATTACCATTTTATTTGGTAATAAATCGATTAAAGTGTTATTTTTAGATTGTATGTGAGTAGGAATTATAAAGAAAATTATATATAGATTTATTTTATAAGAAAATGGACGAGGGGAAAATAATCGATTAGGTGTGATAGTTTGTCCAAAATAAATTTGACAGAAATGCATGATGCTGCATTCCAAAAAAGTCCCACAGGAATTGAAGGCTTTGATGAGATTACGTTAGGTGGATTGCCAGGTGGACGTTCAACACTGGTATGTGGAAGTGCAGGATGTGGTAAGACACTATTAGGAGTGGAGTTTCTTGTGAGGGGAGCTGTAAGATACGGGGAACCCGGGGTCTTTGTTACATTCGAAGAGACGCCCGTGGAGCTGTCTGAAAACGTTGCCTCACTTGGTTTTGATCTTAATGAACTTGAAGCGCAAAAAAAGATCTATATCGATTACGTGTGTATCGAACCTGGCGAAATTGAAGAGGCAGGAGAGTATGACCTTGAAGGTCTCTTTGTCAGGATCGGGCATGCTATCGATTCCATTGGAGCCAAGAGGATTGTGCTGGATACCATAGAAAGCCTGTTCTCAGGTCTGCCAAATGAGGCTATCCTGCGTGCAGAACTTCACAGGCTGTTCCGTTTCCTGAAAAGCAAAGGCGTTACTGCCGTGATCACAGGTGAGCGTGGCAATGGGAACCTTACGCGCCATGGACTAGAAGAATACGTCTCGGATTGTGTTATCCTGCTCGACCAAAGGATCGAAGAACAGATATCTATCCGACGCCTGCGTATAATAAAATACCGCGGGTCATTGCACGGTGTGAATGAGTATCCGTTCCTGATCGATGAGAACGGAATATCCGTTCTGCCCATCACATCCCTTGAAATGGAACACGATGTATCCACTAAACGTATTTCCACAGGTATTCAACGGCTTGATGCCATGCTGGGAGGCGGAGGATATTATGAAGGAAGCACAATCCTGGTCTCGGGTACGTCGGGGACAGGGAAGACCAGCATAGCAGCATCTTTTGCCAGTGCTGCCTGTGAAAGGGGTGAAAGATGCCTTTATCTTGCCTTTGAGGAATCCAAAAACCAGATTATCCGTAACATGGGTTCCATTGGACTTGAACTTGGACCATTGGTCAATAAGGGGCTTCTTAAGATCAAATCCTCACGACCTACCATGTATGGCCTGGAAATGCATCTTGTGAGGATGCACAAACTGGTAAATGAATTCAAACCCGATGTAGTTGTTATTGACCCGATAACTGATTATACAAGCATTGGTAAAGATACAGAGATCAAATCCATGCTCACACGCTTTACCGATTTCTTAAAAAGGAAAAAAGTCACCACATTGTTAACCGATCTCACGCACACCGATACAACTGTGAAGACGGCGGTGAACATTTCATCGCTGGTAGATACCTGGCTGCTGCTTAGAGATATTGAATTCGGTGGTGAGCGCAATCGTGGGATGTATATACTGAAATCACGGGGAATGGCACATTCCAACCAGATCCGCGAGTTCTTACTGACGGATGAGGGCATAGAACTTGTGGATGTGTACGTGGGTCCGGGCGGTATTCTGACGGGCTCTGCACGATATTCACAGGAAGCCCTGGAAAAAGCTGAGGAACTGGTGTCCAGACAGGAAATGGAACATAAGAAACGCGATCTTGAACGAAAGCGAAAGGCAATGGATGCTCAGATAATCTCCATGCAAGCCGAATTCGAGGCTGAGGAAGATAAAGCAAATAAATTCATCATTGAGAGGGAGCAGAAGCTTAAGGCACTGGGCCATGATCGCGATGAAATATCAAAGATACGTCAGGCAGATCAAATGACATGACAGTGCCAGGGACATGAAATGGACGACACGATCCGGAATGTGTCATGAAGATGATAATCGATGGATGTAAAGGAAAATCTTGAGCAATCGCTTCAAAGTTCAGACAATGAACAATATGTTCTGCGATTGTACATTACCGGCATAACACCCAGATCCACGCAGGCAATCGCAAATGTCAAAAGAATATGCGAAGAATACCTTGCAGGACGCTACGAACTCGATGTGATAGACATTTACCAGCAGCCCTTACTTGCAAAGGATGAACAGATCATTGCAGTGCCAACACTCATCAAGAAAATTCCTCTTCCCCTGCGCAGGATCATTGGTGACATGTCTGACACAAAACGCATTCTTAAGGGACTGGATTTACGGATTAAGAATGATGTACAGGAATAAAGATAATCGACCAAAGGACGAACTCCTGCTTGAAATTGAAAGACTTCGCGCACAGCTAACAGAAGCTGAGGAGACGTTGAATGCCATCAGAAGCGGTGAAGTGGATGCTCTGGTGGTCCCGGGTGAGACGGGAGAACAAGTCTTCACATTAAAGGGTGCCGAACACCCCTACCGTGTTTTTATTGAGGAGATGAAGGAGGGAGCTGTTGCTCTGGCACCCGATGGCACCATACTTTATTGCAACAGCGGTTTTTCACAGATAGTGAGAAAACCGATTGAAAACATAATAGGGTCCGGTATTTCCCAATTCGTTTCCCCGGATTCCAGAAAGCGATTCAAGAAAATGCTCGATAGAGGGGAAATATCCTCCAGTCGGGGAGTAGTCAAGCTTCTGGGAGGGGACGGTACGATTGTGCCGGCACACCTCTCCATCAACCCGATGCATGCAGTCAATGAGTGGGCAATGTATATAGTGGTCACGGACCTGACACGTATAAAGAAGAAAGAAGATGCCCTGCGCAGGTCACGCGATGAACTGGAAAGGCGGGTTCAAGAGCGAACTGCTGAAATAGTAAAATCAAACAAAGCATTGATGGCTGAAATCCTTGAACGTAAACAGGCAGAGAATGAACTGGAATTCAGTAATCTCATACTTTCGGATATCATCGAATTCCTTCCTGATGCAACATTTGTTATCGATGCCGAAAAGAAGGTGATTGCCTGGAACCGTGCCACTGAAGAAATGACAGGGATACAGAAAGATGACATCCTCGGGAAAGGTGATTATGCTTATTCAGTTCCATTCTATGAAGAACGAAGGCCAATCCTGATCAATTTAACACTTGGACGCAACAGTGAAACCGAAAAAAAATATGAGTTCCTGAAAAATGATGGAAGAGTTATCTACGCCGAAACCTTTGTCCCTTGCTTATATGGAAAAAAAGGTGGCTACATAAGGGGGCGTGCTTCCCCCCTCTTTGATGGTGATGGAAAGTGGGCAGGAGCCATCGAATCGGTCCGCGACATCACCGAGCGCAAGCATGTGGAGGAAGCTTTGCGGGCAAGTGAAGAGAAATATCGCTCTGTTGTAGAGTCCGTGGATTTTTCAGTCAGTCTCATCGACTGTAAATTCTGCTATTTGGGGTGCAACAGGATATCTCTTGCACGTTTGAGATATTCGGCAGAAGATATTGTAGGCAAACCAATTACTGATGTAATCAGTGATCCAGATGAGAAAAAGTTCTATCTCAAGAATCTTCAGAGAATATATGAAAACGGCAATCTGGAAACCCATGAGCAGGAAATTAACGTTAATGGGAAAAAAAGGCTGTATAGTGTCACAATGGCACCAGTGTTTGATGCAAAAGGCAATGTTTCTGCTGTCACATGTGTGGGAATCGATATCACCAACAGAAAGCTGGCTGAGCAGGCACTTCAAAAGAGTGAAGAGAAATACCGTAACATCGTGGAAGCTGCACAAGAAGGAATATGGGTACTTGACAAAAAACATAAGACCCGTTACGTTAACAAACGACTTGCCGAGATGCTTGGTTATACTGTGGAAGAAATGATAGGGAGCTTACCCTTCTGTTTCATGGACGACGAAGCCAGACTGCTCGCAGAGAGTAAAATGGAACGTTGGAAACGGGGATTTTCTTATAGAGATGAATTCCGCTTTCTCAGGAGTGACGGTTCTGACATCTGGACCCTACTTTCCACTAAACCTATTCTGGATGCCAGCGGGCAATACAACGGGATTCTTGGAATGGTCACCGACATCAGTGATCTCAAAAAGATGGAAGATATCCGTCTTGAAAATGAGACCCTCATCTATGCAAACACTGTCAAATCGGAGTTCATGTCTGTTATGAGCCATGAACTGAGAACACCCCTCTCATCGATCATAGGCTATTCGCAACTCCTGAAAGAAAATATAAACGGGAAATTGAACGAGAAACAGGAATATTATGTGAACAATGTTTTAGAAGGCAGCAAACACCTGCTTACCCAAATCAATTCTATTCTCGATATGGCCAGGATAGAAGCAGGAAAGATGTTGCTGGTAATTGAAGAAGTTTCTGTGCCTGATACCATTGAAGCGATAGTACACTTTATGGGAGAACAGGCAAAAGCACATAATGTCTTTCTGAAAAAAGAAATGGATCCGGAACTGGATATTATTGAGGTGGACAAACAGAAATTCAAGCAGATAATGCTTAACCTGCTCAGTAACGCGATCAAATTCAGTAAGGAAGAGAGAGGAACCGTGACCATCAGAACGAAGATGGATGGTGAGATGGCAAGAATCTCGATCTCGGACACAGGTATCGGGATAAAGGAAAAAAACCTGAAACGACTCTTCCTCAAATTCGAGCAGCTTGATTCCAGCTCAGCCAGAAAATATGAAGGTACCGGGCTTGGACTTTCCATCACCAAGGAGCTTGTGGAGATGCATGGTGGCACGATAATGGTTGAAAGTGAGTTCAAAGAAGGCAGCACTTTTACCTTTTCACTGCCGATAAAAGCGGAAAGGTAGGCGTTCTGATGGTGAACTGAAAGATAAAACAGATAAACAGGTGATATCCTCCTGCAGTATCCTGATGTGAGAATACGGGAATGGAAATTGTTTTGATGCTATCCCAGAACCTTGAACTACTCCACGCTTACGCATGGAGATTCTTACAAGTAACTACAAGTTGTA
>CAZQWP010000057.1:0-4429 GCA_964597005.1 uncultured Methanosarcinales archaeon
ATGTTCACGTGAGGGAGAGTTAGGTTGTAGGACTATTAATATTACATGAGGGGAGAGGAACCTTGTATTACTATCGGAAAATTATTTATAGGCCCCTTATCTTTCAGGCTTTTGACATCTATAAAATATTAAAGTGAATTTAATCAAAATCACGTGTCAAATGGACAAAAAGATTGTCTCGACATGCTCACAAGATCACTTCAATAATCATCTGTTTCATACCTAGTATAAATACCGTTTCACTTGAGTGAAACGTTTCATAGCGTCTCTGCAATCTGTTTCATAATAGAACAATATACCGTTTCAACCTATTAGGAATTAGCTTCGAATGAAGTAACAACGTTTGAAGGGATTGGTCGATTGGGCACATTGAGTTTATCAGTCCCAACATCAAAATAATCATTTAATACTAATATTGGCACAATATCATTTTCCAGTTATTTTAAGGTACTGATTAACATTGATTTGCATCGATTTCGATTGGCATCGTCATCAATCTAGAAAATTGTTTGATGCGATAAATACCAAAATAACTGGATTTTGGAACTGTGCCACTAATATTAAAGCTGAAATAAAAAACACTGACAAAAAATTAAATATAGTTTCGAGAACGGATGCGAACTTTCCCAAGGCTATAATTTGTCCCATAAAAACGCATACTCCGGCAGAAACAGGAAACTAACCGTTAAAACGGGTGGTAGTTCACATTTGCTCCTATATATAGAGCATATAGAAATACTTAAGTATGATATTGAAATATAAAAAATGGGGTAGAATAATATCTTGGCTTTACTTAGTAGGCAAAGGGTATCAAACTATATTTTACTAAATAGTTGATATTGTAGTCAAATTCAATACAAAGGAGTGGTAACGTTGCCAGAATATTTATCACCAGGTGTCTATGTCGAAGAGGTCGATACTGGAAGTAAACCGATTGAAGGTGTAAGCACAAGCACAGTTGGAATGGTAGGTGTAACCAAAAAAGGTCGAACAGACGGTCTCCCGCAACTTGTTACGAGTTTTGCGGATTTTGATAGGAAGTTCGGCGGATATTTAGGTACTGATATCGAAGAAGACAAGCGTTTCCTCGCATACGCGGCTGAGGCTTTCTTTCAGAACGGTGGACAGAGACTTTATGTAAAAAGAGCAATAGCTGATGATGCCGCTGCATCTCAAGCACAGTCAAAAAGCGAGGTAAGTACACGTCTTTCCAGGGATACTCCGGTTGTCGTGTCGGGAAATAGCGAAGACCGGAAAAAAGTAACCCTCCTGAGTCTGCGGGGAATAGACACAAACACCCTGCTGACTTTTGTCAGACTGAACGATGATGGGACTGAGAGTATTGATATCGATTCCGATATGGTGATCGACAGCTATGATCCGGTGCGAAATACCATAACTCTTACCAGTGCACTGACCCATAAGTTCGAGAAAAAGAACACACGTGTTAAACTGAATGTGATACCCACTGGCAGCAATCTAGCGAACAACTCTGTTAAATTCTTGGCTGCCAACAAAGGTAAATGGGGTGACTCCATCGGTATTGAGATCTACCCTGCTTCACGGGCAAAGTCGCAGATAATTGAAGTAATAGGCACAGTTGTTACATCAACACAGTTCAAGCTCAAATCCATAGCAAGCTTCTATATAGGCGCAATTATTGTCTATGATGATGCTAACAGCAAACAGTATAGGCGGATAGATGATATTGAGAACGACACCATCACACTTGATTCTGCGTTTGATGACAACAGTGTGGTTGTAGATACCGGTACTCCAGCAACAAAAACAGTATCTACCTGCGAGTTTCGGGTTGTTGCATCATATGAGGACCAGACCGAAAGCTTCGAGTTCCTGACAACAAACCCGAATATATCAAATTACTACTACAAAAAGATCCACGATAAATCCAGTCTCATCGACGTTGAGGACATGTATCCATCGCTTTTATACAGTATGACTGATCCCTTTGATCAGCCCTGCGGAGACGACGGTCTGAACTTGGAGTTCACATCCGGAGATGACGGTTCACTTCCTGACAGCAATGATTACATAGGTACAGACAACGGACCCGGGAACAAGACTGGTATCAAGGCACTGGAAGACATCGACGAGGTGAGCATCATTGCAACACCCGGGATTACAGATGAAGACGTCCAGAACGAATTGATACTGCAGTGCGAGTTGTTGAAAGACAGGTTTGCGATACTTGATAGTCTCAAGGACTCATCCGACTTAGAAGATATCAAAGTCTTCAGGTCCAGGTATGATACCAAATATGCCGCATTATATTTCCCATGGTTGTTGAGAAATGATCCTCTGGACGATGTAAATATTTATGTACCCCCGTCCGGGTATATGGCAGGCATCTATGCAAGGAGCGATGTCGAACGTGGAGTTCACAAAGCGCCCGCAAACGAAGTTGTAAAAGGTATAAAAGATCTGAAATATAGACTTAACAAACGGGAACATGACATATTAAATCCTTACCCTGTCAACATAAATGTCATACGGGACTTTAGAAGCTCGAACCGCGGAATACGTGTATGGGGTGCACGGTGTATCACAAGTGATTCTGACTGGAAATACGTGAACGTCCGGAGACTCTTTATCTTCATTGAAGAGTCCATTGAAAAAGGCACCCAGTGGGTGGTCTTCGAACCGAACGACGAACCACTCTGGGCAAGGGTGAGGCGTTCTGTCACAAACTTCCTGACCCGTATTTGGCGGGATGGTGCACTACAGGGCACCACACCTGAGGAGGCATTCTTTGTCAAATGCGACAGGACGACTATGACACAGGACGATATCGATGCAGGTAAACTGATCATGCAAATCGGTATAGCACCCGTAAAACCGGCAGAATTTGTTATATTCAGAATCGGTCAGTGGACCGGCGGTTCAGAAGTTACTGAATAAGGAGGTGGTAAGAAATGGCAGTTGGTGAAAGAAACGACCCCTATGCAGTCTATAATTTTATAATCGAGATTGATGGGATTGCAAGTGCAGGCTTCTCAGAATGCAGCGGTCTCACAACAGATACTGATGTGATCGATTATAGGGAAGGCAACGAAGGCTTAAATGTAAGAAAACTTCCCGGGCTGCGTAAATACTCGAACATCATATTAAAACGCGGCATGACAAAAGATCTTTCACTCTGGGAATGGCGCAAGGACGTCATCGCCGGAAAAGTTAACCGCAAAGCCGGAAGTGTCATTCTGCTAGATGAGGTGGGTACTGAAGTCCACCGCTGGAACTTCCGTGAGGCATGGCCTGTCAAATGGGAAGGCAGCGCTCTTAATGCCAAAACAAATGAGTCCTTTATCGAGACCCTTGAACTTGTCCATGAAGGTATTGAACTCGAGTCATAAGGAGACATTATGCTCTCTTCCCAGCTTGCTCCAGGGGTGTATTTCGAGAAAGTGGAATCAGGCATTTCTCCTGTATCTAGGGTAAGGATGGATATACCCGGATTTGCCGGAATATGCGAACGGGGTCCAATAGATACACCACTTCGAATTAACAGCTGGAAGGAGTTTACGTTTTATTTTGGAAATCCGGTCTCGAACGGAATACTTGCATATTCAGTCCGAGGATTTTTTGATAATGACGGGCAGACATGTTACGTAACAAGGATAGCAGACATCAGTAAAGCAACATGCGCTTCAAAGATCATCTACGATCGGAATAACGAGACTGGTGGACTGCGGCAGCAGACCATGAAAATAATCGCTATCAACGAAGGCAGTTGGGGCGCTAATATCGAGATTGACATCCGGAGCTCATCACGTGCTTCAACAATAGGTTCAGGATTCCTGCATGCTGAACCGGTGGGTGGTTATGACTCGGCAGTGGTGAAATTTGCTAAATATTTTGAACAGGGCAGTGTTGTTACGATCCGCTACAGTGACAAGAGTGGGGACATCAAACAAATTGTAGTAGAACTCACTGACGTTGACAGCTCATCCGGAGTTGTCAAATGGACCGGCGGTACGTTACTAAACGTTGACAGGGATAGCGACATTACCTTTACTACCATGGAATTTGACTTGATCCTGTCATACAATGACAAGATAATGGATACCTTCACTTTCCTTTCAATGAATCCCTCACATACCCAGTATTTCGTTGATATGATAAACGGAAAATCGATGCTTGTAACGGTTGAGGACGTGCACTCCATAACCCCTGTCCCTTATAATGTACCCCAGATCATAAAAAAGCCGGATGGTACGCAGGATAACCGGTTGGAAGGTGGAGCGGACGGGATAGATACGCTTGCAGCAGAGGATGTTACAGGCAGCGACATTTCCCATCGCGGCCTTGCAACATTTGAGTCCATTGATGATATCACCTCACTTGCAGTGCCTGATATCGTGTATTCACAGAAGACCATGGTCTGGTCAAAGATACATTCCGGTTCCTGTGA
>CAZQWP010000057.1:4529-8317 GCA_964597005.1 uncultured Methanosarcinales archaeon
ATGAGACTGGGGTGAGGTTGATACCTCCGTCCGGACATGTACTCGGTATTTTTGCAAAAAGCGATATCGTATACGGTGTACACAAAGCCCCTGCAAACGTGGTCATCAACAACTGCATTGGTCTTGAGGTTGTTTATTCAGATAGCCAGCAAGTTCAGTTAAACCATGAAGGAATCAACTGCATCCGGTCATTCCCTGGAAGAGGTATACGCGTGTGGGGTGCACGTACACTGAGCTATGACCCCCTCTGGAGATTTGTTAATGTGAGACGTCTTGTTATCATGATCGAGAAATCCATAGACAAGTCCACACAGTGGGCTGTTTTCGAGCCGAATGATTTCAACCTGCGGCTTGGGCTTACGAATACGGTCACTTGGTTTTTGCGGAAACTCTGGAAAGGGGGTGGTCTTGCAGGTGCAACTCAGGACGAAGCATTTGTTATAACCTGCAGCGAGAAGAACAACCCGTCTGAAGTGATTGATGCCGGGCAGGTGATTACTGATATACTGGTCGCACCTAGCGTTCCTGCAGAGTTTATAACGGTCAGAATCATAAAATCCGAAGGCACAGCAGAAATTATGGAGGTGTGATATATTGGTCGTACAGGGCATACGTTCGGATCCGGTACCTGCATACAGGTTTTACGTGATCTTACTTGATGCGGTTGACCCCACCAAATCCCCAGGCACAGCAGTAAAACAGGCGCTTGAAACTGGCAAACAGGTTGTTGCCGGTTTTTCTTCATGCACCGGATTGCAGATTAACACTGAAATATATGAATATCACGAAGGAGGCCTGAATTCCTATATGCACAAGTTTGTAACAAAAACAAGCCACTCAAACATTGTCTTAAAGCGCGGCATCACATTTACAACTGATCTCTGGAAATGGCACCAGGATCTGGTATCGGGCAAGATTGTACGTAAAAACGGTACAATTGTTGTGCAGGATGACCTGGGAGTTCAAACAGCAGTATGGTCGTTCAGCAATGCACTTCCGCTGCGCATGTCAGGTCCGGAACTGGATGCAATGCAGAGTAAAACGGCGGTAGAGACACTAGAACTTTCACACGAGGGACTTGAACGTCTGATGATTTAATCTCTTAACATCCATGCCATGAGGTGGTTGATATCCCAATATTCATCAAAGATATGGTCAGCAATCTGAAAATAACAGCAGGAAATCCTGTTCAAAGCAGTAGTGAAGTCGATCTCGCCAAACTGATGGAAGCAATCGAACTTCATCAGGAGAATCGAATACTTGAGGCGCAGGAGAGACAGTACCGCGATTCTTCAGACCTGTAAGATAAGAGGCAATAGCATCAGTTTGAGTAAATAAAAATCAGCAAAACAGCGGCATCAATATGAAACTGGAAAAAGCAAAGATTAATAAAATGGATGAGAACGGAAAGATCGTTGACACCATAGAGTTAATGTTCAACCCCACTACTTATACGTTAAGCAAGACCGCAACAGTAGCAGAGATTGGGATTCCAGGTCTTGATTATCCGCTGCTCCAGTTCATACGCGGAAACAGCGAAGACCTGAAGATGCAGATGTTTCTGGATACCACTGACAGCGGTGAAGATGTCAACAACTATCTTAAAAAAATACATGCACTAATCGATGTGGATGGGGAGCTACATGCACCTCCTGTCTGCCAGTTCCAGTGGGGAAGCCTGATATTTGATTGTGTGCTTACCAGCCTAACCCAGCAGTTACTTCTTTTTGACACAAACGGAAAACCTTTGCGTGCGAGTGTGGATGTCGTATTCAGAGCATACAGGAACGCAGAGATCCAGCTTAAGAAAATAAAACACAGCACCGCAGATTACACTAAATACAGGACATTTGTACAGGGGGATTTGTTAAGTTCGATAGCCTACCAAGAATACCATAATCCCGGGATGTGGAGATTGATTGCAAGGGAAAATAATATCGATAATCCACTTTCTGTCGCACCCGGGACTGTGCTCAAGATTCCAAGGGATGGGTGATTGGTAATGCCAGACATCAGGACGCAGGACATATTTGTACCAAGGTTCAAAATTTTTATAGATGAAAAGGAACTTAACCCGCTTGACAGCGGTTATGTATCAACGGTCACGGTGATAGATAGCGTTTCTGAGATGGATACCTTTAGTTTCATACTCAGCAACTGGGACCCGAAAATGATCGGGTTCAAGTTCATCGATACCGACAGGTTCGGGATTGGGAAAAACGTTGAGATACAGATGGGATACAGGGAAGACAGCCAACTGACAACGATGATAAAAGGAATTGTCACAAGCTGGAATATCAATTTCCCCCAGGGCAGTCCGCCGTCTCTTGTGGTAAGCGGGCATGACTATACCTATATGCTGAAAAATGATAAGGAAACCAGCAGGACATACAGGAACAAAAAAGATTCTGAAATTGCAGACGAGATCTACGACCGGCTCAGAGAAAAACTTCCAGGGAAACTGAATGACAATCAGATTGATGACTCGAATTATGAGAACAGGTATCTGCTTCAGCGAAGTTCTGACCTTGCTTTCTTGCATGAGAGAGCAGGCAAAATCGGTTTTGAATTCTATATCAGGAATGGCATATTTAATTTTGTCAATCCCGCTGATATAAGACCTCCGACCGAATCCGAAAAGGAGGATATCTATTCACTGAACTGGGGCAAGAACCTGATAAGCTTTACTCCAAGATTGAACATCAATGATCAGGTCACAGAAGTTACGGTCAAAGGCTGGGATGTCAGCAGAAACTGCGAGATTGAGGAAACAGCAGATCGAAGTGATTTGGCTACTGTAGAATCGGATGGTGTGCTTGGAACCGATTTTATACAGGAAAACAAAAAAGAGGTTATTACCACCCAGCCTGTTGAGAGTAGGGAACAGGCAAAACAGCTGGCGATTGCAGCGTTGCGGCGGTATCTCTATGGATTTCTGACAGGGAGGGCAAAAACGTTTGGACTTCCTGACTTGATATGTGGGAAATATGTTAAGCTGAACGATCTTGGGAACAGGTTCAGTGGATTTTACTATATCACAGGTACTACACATACGATAGACAACAGGGGATATACAACAAGTTTTGATGTGAGAAAATTAGACTTAAAAAGCGCAACATAAAAAATTCAACAGAGGTGTGTAACATGGTTGGTCAAATTAGTAATAATCAGGGTTCGAACAGGATATATGGCGTACTTCCGGGCCAAGTTACGGATGTGAGCGATCCAGAAGCTATGGGTCGCATACGTGTGAGATTTCATACATTGGCATCAGAGGAGAACAGCTACTGGGCACGTATTGCAACACTGTACAGCGGAAACGATAGAGGTATCCTGTTCCGTCCTGAAGTTGGTGATGAGGTGTTGTGTACTTTCGAGCATGGGGACATACAGTATCCGTATGTTCTTGGAGGACTCTGGAATGGGCGGGAAAATCCACCAGACACCGACTCGCAGAATAATATAAAGATGATTGTGACCAGATCCGGTCACAAGATTACCTTTGATGACACGCCAGTGTCTGAGAAGATCGAGATCAAGAGCAAATCAGGTCACAAGATTACCTTTGATGACACGCCAATGTCTGAGAAAATTGAGATCCAGAGCAAGTCTAGGCAGAAGATCATTCTGGACGATTCCTTACCCGGTGCTGAAAAGATACAGATAGAGACCACAACTACCGGAATGGTCGATATAACTTGCCTGAATGCAAATATCAATGCTATTGCTGGTTTGAATATCACAACACCCTTAGCCCAGTTTTCGGGAATCCTGCAGGCGCAGATGAT
>CAZQWP010000058.1:0-8289 GCA_964597005.1 uncultured Methanosarcinales archaeon
TTGCAGGTAAAAAAGTAATAAAAATTGATGAAAGTTATACGTCAAAAACATGCTGTTCTTGTGGAAAACAACATGATATGCCACTTCATCAACGTGAAATGATATGTGATTGTGGTAACAATATTGATAGAGATAAAAATAGTGCTATCAATATCATGTTACGTTACCTATCACAAAATGCCAATTGGACAGGCTATCGGAAATTTCTTGATAATTTACAAACAGGGCTACAACTTATAGTTACTTGTAAGAATCTCCATGCGTAAGCGTGGAGTAGTTCAAAAATACCATTCTATATTTTTACAGTTTGCAAACAAAACTACATACTCCTCAACCTCAAAGAATCATTCATTCGTAATGTATTAATAGAACCACATACAGTTAGTTTTGATTCACAGATTAGCTTAACATTGTATTAATCAATATCAATCTTATATTCAGGAGGTTCGAGATCAATGGCAGGACAATATGGCGGTCAGCCAATAGTTATTATAGACCCAAGTAAAGAGCAAACAAAGGGCAGGGATGCACTTTCCATGAACATCGCTGCGGCAAAGGCAGTAGCAAACATTGTAAGAACGACACTAGGTCCGAAAGGCATGGACAAGATGCTGGTCAATGTCCTCGGAGATATCGTCCTGACAAACGACGGCGCCACCATCTTAAAAGAAATGGACATTGAGCACCCAACCGCAAAAATGATTGTCGAGGTCGCACGTACGCAGGAAGACATCGCAGGGGACGGCACTACAAGTGCTGTCATCATTGCAGGCAAACTGCTCGAAAAAGCCCAAGAAATGATTGAAACCGGAATCCACCCAACCGTCATAGTCAATGGGTACAGGCTTGCCACCGCAAAATCCATGGAGATCCTTGAAAGTATTGCAACGTCCGTAACCAAAGACGACAAGGAGACACTTAAGAAGATCGCGGAGACTTCGATCACAGGCAAGGCATCCGAGGCATTCAGTGATTTCCTCGCGGAAATAGCCGTTGAAGCTGTGCTCGGTGTAGAAGAGAACGGGAAGGTGAACGTGGACGATGACATCTTGATCACACAGGAAGCAGGCGGAAAGATCACCGACACCGAACTGGTCAAAGGCGTTGTACTGAAAAAATGGCGGATCAACCAAAACATGCCAAAACGGATCGAGAATGCAAAAATAGCACTCATCGACGCACCCATCGAACTTGGCAAGACCGGTAACAAATCAAAGATACAGATCCAGTCCGCAGACCAGATGGCTGCGTTTGTAGATGAAGAAGAATCCTCATTCAGGGAAATGGTGGATGCAATTGCAAGCAGCGGCGCAAATGTAGTTTTCTGCTCAAAAGGTATTGATGACCATGCAGTACACTACTTCCAGAAAAAAGGTATCTATGCAACACGCCGCGTCAATGAATCCGCGATGAAGAACATATCCCGCGCTACAGGTGCCCGTCTCGTTCGAAACATACATGAGGTAGAGGAGTCTGACCTTGGAGCTGCCGGGCTTGTTGAACAGGATGGTGAATCTGAAGAAGGTATGACTTATGTCAAGGACTGTCCAAACGCAAAGACCATGACAATCGTCATTCACGGTGGGACCGAGCATGTTACAGACAGTGTCGAACGTGTGCTGGACGATGCACTGCGTGTCGTCAAAGTCGTGGTGGAAGAAGGGAAGATGGTTGCAGGCGGCGGTGCATCTGAGATCGAGGTCGCAATTGGACTGCGAAACTATGCAGCATCGGTAGGAGGGCGTGAGCAGCTTGCTATCTCAAAATTTGCGGATGCCATTGAAGAAGTACCAAAGGCAATCGTAGAAAATGCTGGATTCGACACTATTGATACCCTGCTAAACCTTCGTGCAAAACACGGCACCATCAAGAATGCCGGATTCGATGTTTTTGCCGGCGAGGTCATAGACATGTTTAAAAATGGTGTAGTAGACCCTCTGAAAGTCAAGACACAGGCAGTTAAATCCGCATCAGAAGCTGCAACCATGGTGCTTCGTGTTGATGAAGTGTTAAAAGCACAGAGAAAAGAAATGATAGATGTAAAGCCTGAGCACAATATTCATAGCTATGATGGCATGTCAGCACCGCAGCTCTCGGACCGCAGATAACTAAGGAATATACAATAGTAAGCAAATATGTTTTGTAGGGATTTCCTTACAAAACATAAAATTTCCTGTAATTTTCGATTGCCTTCATTGCCTGCTGGGGGAATTTTTCCAGCAGGTATACTACAAAATCGTATCTTGTTTTACACTTATTGACAACTTCAACCAGTTCAACCGCAAACTGGTAGGATCGTTCATTGGATCTCTGTATCTCAAAAGATATGCACAGAGATTCCATGGAAAATGAACCAAGCCGTATATAAGGGGGTACCGATCCAAGAAGCAGCCCGTCCCTGAGTTCATTATATGCAGGAACTCCTTCCTTGCTGAGGCGGTCATCATCGGTGAGCCTTGCATAATTTTCTTTTGAATATGAGTGCAGTTCAAGATAGACTTCCGGATGAAGCCTCTTAATTGCCTCTAAGATGGGGCTGCCAGCTCCGGTATAGTAATTCTCGTTCAGCGTAGATATGTATTTACCATTATCCACCATGGGAATAACCGCCAGTGTACCGGTTTGCGGGGGTTTCACATCCAGCAAGAGCTGCGATGTATCATGCCATTCGTCACCATGCATCCCGGCAACAAAGAGGCGTACAGGAGACCCGCTTCCATAAACTCTCAACATCTTCAGTCCGGATGTTTGCAAAGCGTTTTCAGAAGATTTCCCGAAGTCATTAGTGCTATTGCTTTCGGTTATGTCCTCACACCTCGTTCTTTGATGTATATATTTTGTAAAAATATGTTAGTCCGACTCTGTCGGACTCCTTGAACGTGAGTCCAAGGTCTCCAAGTTAATCCGACCGTAGGGAGGATTTACTTGTTTTTTGAGCTATGATGTATATCTCCTCTTTATTCGATTCCAGTACATGAACGACCTCCAGACCCATGGATTCAATGCGCCCTAGTATTGGTTTTCGGTTCTGCCGGTTCTTGATCTTTATAACTTGCAACAGCCTCCCCCCTTCCTTTAACAGAGGCAGTACACGTTCAAGTGCTTTCAGGGCGCCCGCAGGTTCAAGTGTCATATCGCTCAAAATGAGATCAACAGGTTCTGAAGACATCGTTCCCAGTGGGACAGTGAACACGTCTCCGAACATCACGGATATCCTGTCGTTTTCAAATGCAAGACGTCCAAGTTCGGACCTGAACTGGCGGCTGAACTCAATCCCTTTAACATTGTCTGCGATGCCGGATGCAAATAATAAAAAACCGCCTGCACTTGACCCAAGATCGAGAACATGGTCCTCTTCCTGAATAAGCCCGGTCTCATCCTGGATGCTTTTGAGCTTAAAATAGCCGGCAGGTTTGTCCAGCCCTTCTGCTACTTCGATAGTATCTTCAACCGACACGTCCTTTGATGCCTTTGTTACGATTGACCCGTTTATTTTCACGTGCCCGTCAGTTATTGCCTTTTTTGCACGTGCCCGTGATTTGAAATGGCCGGTTTCAACAAGGTATGCATCAAGTCTCATAATGAATAGTATCCCAGGTTTGACAGTAAAATCAATAAAAGTGTCCACACTTTAGTTTGATTCATGACAATCCAAACCAAACTAAGAATTAATGAAATAACTCTCAACAACAATATATGCTTTCCTGTCGGAAACATTCTTGCAGTAAAAAAGCAGTATGAAAAATTGGGGCTGTCAAAACTTGTTCATACTGCCAATGCTGCACCCATTTCGCTGATAACCACATCCATTCAACTCCTGAAGAGCTGAAACATCATACAACACCCCCGCTTGCCCCACCATTCCACCACACCAACACATCCGGCTATCTTCTGTCGCGCATCTTTGCCAGCAATCTTAGAATCTCGAGATAAAGCCAGACCAGCGTCACCATCAATCCGAAAGCAGCATACCATTCCATATATTTTGGCATCTTATTTCTAGCGCCGTTTTCGATAAAATCAAAATCAAGAACAAGATTAAGAGCTGCTATCGTAACAACGAAAAGACTAAAACCAATCCCTATTACCCCGCTCTCATGGATATAAGGCACTGAAACTCCGAAGATACCCATTACAAACGAAATCAAATAAATCACGAATATTGATCCCGTTGCCGCAACCACACCAAGCTTAAAATTTTCAGTGACCTTGATAAAACCGCTTTTGTATGCAAACAGAAGACAGAACAACACTCCGAAAGTCAATGTCACTGCCTGTATCACGATACCGGGATACATGCTCTCAAAAAAAGCCGATATCCCGCCTAAAAATAGCCCTTCAAATACGACATATACAGGTGCGGTAACCGGTGCCAACGTTTTTTTAAAAACAGTTATAAGCGCTGCAATTAGCCCGCCCACAATTCCAATGATCATAAAAATAGATACGAGGGGGGAATCCCTGGCAAACATATCCCATGTATATATTGCGGGAATGAGCAACAGGAACAGGAGGAAATAGGTACGATTGACAGTACCGTTGATGGTCATATAACCATATCTAGTATTCCCTTGTGCATATCGAAATGTATTATCGTTAAGCACAGGATTTGCGGTTCTCATATTACGAGATAGGTTCTGGTAGTATTAATCTTATTCGAAGTTATTTCTCCACTTGCACACACATAACCCTGCAATTCCCATCAGGAATGATCATAATTCCAGAAGATCATACAGCATTTCCATGGCAAGTTTATCGCGTTCGTCCCCGCATTTTACAGCAAGACGCGCATACATCTGTATCAACTTCAAATATTCATCATCACCTGTCAGACGGTACCGCGTTGCATGCACGGTCGCTTCCAGAACCGCATTGAAACCCCGGTTAGGTGCACTGACCACACAGCGGTTCAGGCGGGCAAATATGGGATCAAGTTCTGCAACCAGGGCCTCAGATGTCAATTTAGTGCTGCTGCATTCAAAAGCCACCCAGCTCAGTGCATCCTTCAATACAGGAATATTCCGGTTCCCTACGGATACAACATTAAATTCCGAATGATCCAAATCGGAAAATGTTGAACGTACAAAGATCAGCGGATCATTCACCACATTCGCAACCAGAAAATTCCCTTTGCAGACATTGTCATAGGTCTGCGAACCTTTGAAAAGCCGGACCAGGACTTTATTATTCATTCTGATTATTCCGATAGGTGCAGCATTTGGCAAGCTGCCCTGAGTAGTTGTGACGATGGTCTCTGATATCCCGCTAAATATCCCGAAGTCGTCAAGCTCCGGTTTTTCCGATTTTATCAAAAGCACATACCTCCAAGCAAGGCAATAAACAACCCCGCAATGATGATATCAGCAGTTGAACCCGGATTAATTCTTTTTTGGAGGAGTTCTTCATCAAATTTCTGGATAGACGGATGCTTGGCATTAAAACCGGAAACTTCTGCAAACCCCGATAGTATCCCGCGTGCACGTTCAGAAACGTAATCTGCTGTCTGTGCATCGAACTTTGTTTGAATGAACGTATCACGGTTTTCAGAGAGGGTTTTTAAGAACGTGTATACTATCATATTGTTGATATTTGAACCGCAGTCGCCATCTTCAGCCGCATTGTTCATGCCGTGAAGGAGACGTTCCCCGCACCGGGCACATCGTTTAAAACCGCCGGTCCATTCGTTAGCGATCAGGTCATAGCCCTTTGATATCCTCATCAGGTCATACAATGTGACGTTCCGGTCCTGCAACGAACCGATCGAACCGGTGTCCTGCATATCGAATTCATCCACGCCGTTAACACGAACCCCTGCAAGGCGGAAGGACTTGTAAAATTCAACTGCATCCATTGAATCTGTATCCTTTACAATATCATGTGCACAGGAGATCAGTTCTTCCATGGTAAAAATACGCTTACCCTGTGCCAGAATGTTCCCTGCTGCCATCACCAGGGGAACAAGCAGGATAAATGCCCCGAAATGTGTGTTGCCACCGCTCTGCCATTTTACGCTCTCGCAAACTGCGTGTTTGATGAGCGTACCAATCCCGTTCTTGCTTTTTGCAGCATTTTCCATCACAGGATATACACTTACAGCAGAAGCCAAAAAATGCTCATACTGTGTATCCTCATAATTGTGGTCCCTGTCGATATTACCGGGCTTTGGTGTTGCCGAGACTTCCAGAGCCATAGCAAGCTGAACACAACGTGCGATATAGGGGGCGATCTTATCACTGCTACCGTTGTATTCTGCTAAAAAGAGCGGGTTTACCTTAAGATTCATTGACATGTATCTTTGCATTATCCAGTATATAAGTTGCAAGTTCTTTCTTAAGACGCATATAATCGGCGCCGGACAGTCCTAGCATATCCAATACGCCGTCCCGTAAAAAGCATGGCTTGCTGATCTTACAGCACCATACAAGACTTCCAAAACATGTACTGTCACCGTATTCAAGCATGGTACCCTTGGCAAAACTCATTTTCATATTTGCAAATTCCTGTGCAGATAAACCCAGTTTTTTGATCTTCTTGTGTACTGCACACGGTTTCACCGGAAGGCAGCAAAAAGCCAGAGCTCGCAGGTCACCTTCACCGCTACATATGTGTTTTGGCGCATTGTACCATCCTATCTGCTGCTGGTACGCCGTGAAGTCATTAACCAGTTCATTGATCAGACCTGCATTGTTCAAAACACCCCTTGCAACCGAGATCATATCTGCACCTCGTGAAAATATGTCTTTGGCAGCAGAGAAGCCTGTTATTGAATTATTACCGATCAAAAACATCCGCGTAGAGTCCCGAATGCTCATCATTGCCTTAAGGTCTGCGCCAACACCTTCTTTCATTGCGTCTACATGCAGGATGTCTGCTCCGGCAGATTCAATTATCCTAGATAGCTGTACATCATCTACCACATTTGCACGAATCTTCACAGACAGCACGACACCCGTTTCCTTGAGTCTTTTGATCCAATCTTCAAGCCGTGGGATATCATGTATAAGTGCTTCACCAACGCCTATCCGGGTCATTTCTTCCTGTCTGCAGTGCGCATCCAGTTCAAGGATTGCCCCTGCATCCCTTGCTATTTCCGCAGCTTTAAGGAGGGGTTCAAGAGTCGCACTCCTCACATTTACAGCCACCACAAAGTCGCCTTTCACAGCATCGATCTCATCCTGCAAGAACTTGATAGGATCCTGCGAAATGAATTCGTGTCTTCCTCTTGCGATAAGTTGCAATGCTGCTCTGTTCGTATCATCGTCCAGATTATATCCACCCATAACCACGAGACCTGCACTGCCTGCATGTTCATTGGCAAAAGCGCTGTCTGTGATACCTGCCATAGGTGCAATTCCAATTGGGTTTTTAAAAGTCACATACCCAACACGCAGGTTTAATAGTTCTTCAGTCACGTGTTTACCTCAGTTTTTTTAAAAATTCGCTATCTTTCCAGACTTCAATAATATGTAGTTACATATTAATATAACGCAATGAACTCAACAAAACATTTTCATTCTGTTTTCTTGATCCTGTGTAACATGCATACAGAATCTGTGAGACATTTGATTTGTGAGGTATTGAGCAAAGCGAAATACCTCGAACTGCTCTCCAGAAGCGCTATCTGGATTAGCAACATTAATAATCAACAGGAACACTAAGGGTAGGTATGACGCTATTATCCAAAGTTGAACTAACCGAATTGATCTTAAGAATTCCCTCTCTTGTTGAGAACATGATCGACCCTGAACTTCAGATTCAGCCAAACGGTGTTGAGATGACACTTAAGCAAGTGGAAATACTTGATGGCGTAGGAGAGGTTGATTTTGATAATTCCGGCCGAAAAATACCAGATAGCAGGATTCTTGAATTTGGCAGTGATAGATGGATACACCTTCCTAAGGGCTGCTATAAGGTACTCTTTAATGAGATCGTGAATATACCTAAAGATCTTGCAGCCACCGCAAAACCCAGGTCGAGCCTACTCCGTTGTGGCGCTACCCTCGAAACAGCAGTATGGGATGCAGGATACCGGGGACGCAGTGAAAGCATGCTTGTTGTGCATAATCCTTCCGGCTTTAAGCTAAAGAAGGATGCACGGATCATGCAGCTCCTGTTCTATCATCTAAAAAGTGAAGTTTTGGAAGGATATTCAGGAAAGTACCAGAACGAGAATATCTGATCTAGTGACATACCGCCGTTTACAAGACAGCGGCCTCTTGCTTCACTGACGTTCAAACGAACATCTCCACAGGCGTTAATTCGAACATGTCCTGCCCTACTTTCTGTAGT